>JAEZDJ010000081.1 GCA_023429565.1 Actinomycetes bacterium | reverse complement strand
GGGCTCCAGGATCGACCAGGCGCGGTCGTCGATGTCGTGGCGGTGGCAGGAGGATTCCATGGAGGCTCTTTCTCGTCGGTCTTCATGTCTCCATCATTATATCATATCTCGTGACGACACTATCTAGAAGGATGCTTACACGCAATAAAAAAAATGCTTGTCTGGCACCTGAACTTCCGTACTTCGATCCATCCATGGGACACTGCAAGGCCAAAGCGAATGAAAGATCAAGCAAGGAAGCAGACCGTCACGAAATCGAAAACCGATTTGCCAGGAGATTGCGGCTTTGCATCATGGGCGTATCGCCTATTGTGAAAAATTTTGTAGATTTTCTCGGGCATTATACAAAGCGACTGACTATTATGAAAGATTGGGTGTTGCGGCCGACCTTTAAGAAAAAGCAGGCATTCTTTCTCAAAGCTTTCTCCTCAATCGTTGCTCATCAAGTTCGCGCCGAATGGAGTCATGGATCAAATTGCCTTGTGCCTTCATGATGGCGGCGACTGAGGTTGTCTGAGGATCGCACATCAGTTGCGTGAGGGTATTCACGAATGCCGTCCCGTAGAAGTATGCCAGAAAATCAATATTGTCATCTTTGAGGTAGCGGTTACCCAAAATATATCTAACATCGTTTCTAAGCGCGGGAATGTAAAGATCAAGTAGGTATTTTTTGAATGATGAAGGTCCATATTGGCTAAGCACTTGAACATAATAGCGATGCCGTTGATCAAGCAGCTCTCCAAGAGTAAGAAAAAAGGCGGAGTGGTCAAGTGTGCAGAAACCTGTTGTATTGTGGACATAATAAGGAAATTGCCTGCATGAAAAACCGTCTTCGATGTCAGCAACACGATCTTCTTTCTCGAATACCAGATTATTCTCAGGATATTTCTCCCTGAGATGATCGGCGAGTTCTTTCCTGAAGACCCAAATGATTAAGCGATCTTTATTAACGAAGTGATAGTAGAAGGTTTTTCGATTCTTGCCGCATCTTTCAACGATTGAACGAATAGTCACTTTGTCGAGAGGCCGTTCTTGGATGAGGTCGATAAAGGCGCTGTAGATCTCATCCATGGTTCGATCAGACTTCACCGTATACAACTCCTCTACATCTCAATGCTTCAGAAATACCGGGCGAGCGCATATTTTGTCTGGACTCATCCTTTAAGAACATTGACATGGGTACTCACCCCCCCTCCCTTTTTTCTTACATTTCTGGCCTCTAATGCATCTCGTTTGCGGCCAGTCTGAACAGCGCGTGGTAGCGATCGACCGAGGGATGCATCGACTCCCATATGACGTAAAGTCTCACGTCGTTGATGCCCGAAAAGCAAACTCGCTGTCGTTGCATAATATATATTCAAATGAAAGGTAAATTTAGGACAAACAATTATATTTGTTACAAAATAGCAATAAAGTTTCGAACAGAGGCCGAGGTTTGACCATATTTGCTTGTGGGCCTGTCCCGTATATTTGCGATGGATGCATGGAGTTGTCTTTGGGGCGGAAACTTCCATTCAAGTCACCATGAGACACTGTCGTCTGAAAAGTCAATGGGATGCAAAAAAGGGAGGAATCATGAGTGTCAATGCTTTTGGTTTTGAATTATTCGAGAGGGCGAAAGCCGGTGCAATGGCAATGGCGTCGGCGGATTGTCGTCATTTTGGAGCATCCGTCAAGTCGGACAAAAAAAGAGAGGCCTCCTCTCACGGCAAATTTCGACCTATGGGGCGGTAGATGCGGCAGGAGGAGACGTTTACCATGGATAAGGAAGCTTATCTCTCCGAAATGGTTGGCCATTGGGCTCAGGCAAATCCAAATCGTGTTGCAGTGATATACGAAGAGCGGCGCATGAGCTATGCCTCACTTCAAAAAAGCATCGAATCTTTCAAAGATGCATTCTCAAAGGAAGGTCTGCAAAGAGGCGATGCAGTTATGAGCGTCATGGGCAGTGAGCCAGAGTTCATTGCTGTTTTTTTTGCACTGCTGCAAATGGACTGTGTGCTGGCACCTTGCGATACCGCTATAGATGGGCAGACCTTTGCGGATCGCCTGAAGATACTCAATGCAAAACTGGTTATTGGACGATGTCCTCTTTCTTATCCGACCAAGCGTAAGAAGAGAGATGTCGAAGGAATTGCCCTATGGGAAATCGGAGAAATCGAGAACCCTGCCAAAGGAATCGGAACGCAAAAGCAGGAAGGGACGGTTCGACAGGCATCATGCATGGTATCGGAAGGTAAGACGTTTCTTGTTGCCTTCACCTCGGGATCAACGGGATTGCCGAAGGGCGTTGAGCTGACCTTTCCGAATCTTATGTGCAGTGCAATCAGCATTGCGGAACGTTTGGATCTTGAAGAAGGTGATCGCATATTTGCTCCGATGCCATTGTCCCATATGTTCGGTTTGTTGGCGGGTATGTTATGTGCCCTTGTAGTAGGAGCTTGTCTTGTAACGGTCAGCAAATGGGAGCCGTATCGGGCTCTTAGGATTCTCGACGAAGAGAAGATCACTGTTCATCATGGCGTGCCGACGATGTTTTTTAAGGAATTGTCTGCATATCAAGCGAGTGAGATCAAACCTAATCTCACTCGCTTGAACAGAGGGATAGCAGCCGGAGCATTTGTGTCATGCAATCTGGTCGATTTGGCCCAGAAATATTTTGACATGAGTCTCGTCAGCGCCTATGGCTCAACCGAAAGCGTTAGCGTTGCCATGACGAGCCCCCATGATCCGCTCGAGATACGAAAAGAGACGATTGGGAAAAAATTCAAGGGAGTTGAAGTCCGCATTGTCGATTCCGACCATCGGTCGTTGCCTCTTGAAAGTATCGGAGAATTGGCGGTTCGTGGCTGCAGCGTGATGAAAGGATATCTGAATCTTCCCGAAGAGACTGCCCGTGTGCTCGATGCCGATGGCTGGCTCTATACTGGCGATCTCATGATGCTCGACAAAAGCGGCTATCTGAGAATTCTGGGGCGAAAGAAGGACATCATCATCCGCGGCGGAAACAATGTTGCGCCCGCTGCTATCGAATGTATATGTCTTAATAATCCAAAGGTCGAGGAAGTTGCGGTTGTTGGCTATCCCGATGAAGTTTTAGGTGAGAAGATTGTTGCTTTTATTCTCCCCAAGGAAGGGACGAATGTTAGCGAAGAAGAGCTTCGCCGTTTCATTGGGAGTAAGACACCCAAGTTTTCTATTCCCGATGTCTTCTTGTTCTGTAGCTCAATCCCGAAACTTTCAAATGGGAAGATCGACAGAAGAAGACTTCGGGACTCATTGGACAAGACTGCCGATCAAGGGGCGGGTGCTCTTTCCATTGGAGAAGCTCGGGAAAATCACATAATGAAATAGGAATGTCCGGTTTTGTCCAATCAAATAGGACAAAGGAATATCGATGTCCATTTGGCGTGATTCTGATTGTTGATACTCTTGCAGCAGAAAGGGACAGGAGGTGCCATGAATTTGCTAACGGGGCTAAAGATACTTGACTTCACACGTTATTTTCCAGGGCCGTATGCTACTTTGCGTTTGTCTGATTGGGGAGCCGAAGTGCTGAAGGTCGAGTCTCTCGAGGGCGAGCCGGGTAGAAGACTGAACGTTTTCAATGATGAAGAGGGTTCGGTATTTCGTTCGGTCAACCGAGGTAAAAGGGCAGTGCATGTGGATCTTAAAGATCCCGAGATGCTCGAAGAGGTCTTTGCTCTCGTCGCAAGGGCAGACGTCGTGATCGAGGGCTTTCGGCCAGGAGTCATGGACAGGCTTGGTTTGGGCTACGAAGCGGTTCGCGCCATCAAATCGGATATTGTTTATTGCTCCTTGAGCGGATATGGCGCAACGGGCCCCAACGCAGGTCTTTCGGGCCATGATATCAATTATATGGCGCTTAGCGGATGTCTTGATCAGCTGCTTGACGATAAAGGAAAGCCGGTAAAACCGCAAATTGCGTTTGCGGATCTTGTGGGCGGCATATGTGCAAGCGAGGCCGTTCTCGCTGGTTTGGTCAAGAGGGGAGCAACTGGTCAAGGCTGCTATCTCGACATATCTCTGACTGAGTCAATACTTGGGATGATGGGGCTCCACGCAGTCCACAGTTCCTTGGGATATGGCACGCATGGCGAGATGGACGAGTCAATATCGTATGCAGTTTACGAGACCGCTGATGGGCGTTACGTTTCTCTTGGCGCAATGGAGAATAAATTTTGGGCAAATTTTTGCGAAGCGGTTGGACGCCCTGACCTGCTTCCCGCAAAAAATGAACCGGCAAAATTAGGCAATCGGGCATATCAAGAAATGTGCTGCATATTTTCCACCTATGACTTTGCTTATTGGAGGCACTTTTTCACTCAGGTAGATTGTTGTTTTGCGCCGGTGCTGAATATAGAGGAGGTGCTAGATGAGCCCGGTTTCAAGACGCGGGGAATGATTGGCGAACGTTGGGGGGCAAAGTATATTGCGACCCATTACGACATAGGGGAATCGTTTTTGCAAGAAGCGGATCCTTTCCCCCCTCTCCAAGACCGTGACAATCCAGTGTCTGAATAGTGTGTGCCATATCAATAGCCTGATGGAAAGAAAGACAACGACAAGGAGAATACCATGGACTTCAATTTGACCGATGAACAGGAACTGCTGAAGGAAAATGTCAATGAGTTCGTCGCCCGTAATCTGAGTGAGGATAGGATCAGTGATTGGTACGCAACAGGAGCCGTCCCCGATGAATTCCTTAAGGCTTATCTAGATGCAGGGTTTGGCCTCATGGGTATTCCTGAAGAATATGGAGGAGTTCCCTGCGACTGTGTGACGCTGGGGGTTTTGACGGAGTCGCTCTTTCACGCTTCAGGCTGTATGACTCCTTTTGTCTCAAACACCCTGGCTATGTATGACATAGTTGAACTTGGCACTGACGAGCAGATCAGGCAGTGCCTCGAAGCTTACACGGAAAGCGGCAAGCCTATCTTCTCACTTGCTCTTTCCGAACCTGCAGCCGGTTCGGACAACATGTCAATGACTACGGTAACGCGCAAGCAGGCTGATGGAAGTTATATTCTTTCAGGAACAAAAACATGGGTGACCATGGGCGAGCATTATCCCTATGTCCTTGTTGCTGCAAAGGACGAAGAGCCTGATCGCAGCAATGGCAGTATCTCTTTGTGGTTTCTTCCTAAAGACAGCGCAGGCGTCTCAACTGCTCCTTTGCATAAGATTGGGCAGACCATCATGCCCTTCTGTGAGATGTACTTTGACGAAGTGAAGGTTACCGAGTCCATGCGTGTCGGCAAGCCGGGCCATGGCTTCATGGGGCTCATGAAGAATTTCGAAATGGAGCGCGCTTTGATCGCCGCGCAAAGTCTTGGACTTGCGCAGGCGGCCTTCGATGATGCAGCAGCTTACGCAAACGATCGCATTGCTTTCGGCAAGCCGATCGCTTCACAGCAGCTCATTATGGAGAAGCTGACTGACATGCAGATCATTTTAGAGAACACGCGCAACATGCTCTATAAGACCTTGTGGAAGATTGACCAGGGCCAGTCAATCCAGACTGACTGCGCTCTCCTCAAACGCTATGCCGGTACGCAGTGCTCATGGGTTGCGTCTCAGGCCCTGCAGATTTTTGCTGGCCTAGGGTACACCACCGAAACGCGAGTTGGCCGCATTTGGGAAGACTGCCGTGGCAATGAGATTGCAGGCGGGACCAACGAGATCATGGCGTATATCGCAGGCCGCCAAATCGCTAAAAAGTATCGAAAGTAATTCGTTCGATCAGGTGGTTGCCGGAAGGAGCTTCTCGATGATTTCCGGCAACCACCATGAATGTTTGGACGAGTGCTTGCGATCTCTATTCGTTAATCCAGGAGAAAGGTGTGCTATGAAAATAGTGGTTTCTTTCAAGGTTGTTCCTGACGATCAGGATATCGTCGTGGACGCCGAGGGGGCTTTGGACTATTCAAAGGCTCATCAGACGGTAAGTCAGTACGATCTCAATGCCGTGGAGGTTGCGGCCCAGCTTGCTAGCGAGACTGGCTCTAGTCTTGTTGCCATGACTGTGGGTGGCACAAGGATAGATGATTCAAAGCTCAAGAAAAACATTCTTGCCCGTGGCGTCGACCAACTGTTCATGGCAACCGACGATGCCTATGTTCAGGCTGATGCCCATAGCACCGCACAGGCTTTGTCGACGCTGCTGGGGACAGTTGGCGGTTACGATCTTGTTGTGTGCGGCGACGGGTCAGCCGATGGTTTTGCCCAGCAGGTTGATGTGCAGCTTGCGGAACTCTTGGGTATCCCCTGTGTGGTGGGGGCGATTTCGATTGATGTCGAAGACGATTTTGTTGTAGTGAAGCGCATGCTCGAATCCAAGATAGAGACAGTTGAGGTCTCTCTGCCTGCAGTGATTTCCGTATCCCCCGACGCGGCGTTGCCGCGCATCTGCGGCATGAAGGACATCCTTGCTGCAGGAAAGAAACCTACGACAGTCGTTTCGTTTCAGGAGATCGGCTCTCCAGTTGACCAGGCAATTGAGATTCTTGAAATAAAGGCTCCTCCCCAAGCCTCACGTAAATTAGAAATCTATGACGCTTCCAATGATGGAGCCATCGATAGCTTTGTTACCGCCGTGCAAGAAACGCTTCGATAAACAAGAGAGAGTTGTGATTATGAAAGCATTTGTCTTGATAGAAAACGCCGACGCTGCACGAGAGCTGGTCTCGGGGGCGCGCGCATTTGCTGGGGAGGTGGCTCTTGTTACCGTTTCCGGACTTGAGGCCCCCGGCGTGGCTGATGTAAATTACGTGATCGACAATCCCGACGAAGCTTCTGCCGATGATTCTTATGAAACGCTCATATCGCTTGTCGACAAAGATGCTCCCGCAATCATGTTTGTTGAGCCCACGAGACGCATGAAGGTGATA
This sequence comes from Actinomycetes bacterium, assembly GCA_023429565.1. Lineage (GTDB taxonomy): Bacteria > Actinomycetota > Coriobacteriia > Coriobacteriales > Eggerthellaceae > JAEWQO01. The sequence continues at coordinate 31,848 of JAEZDJ010000081.1, read as the reverse complement.
GCTGGTCGACTTGCAGCTCGGAAGGGAACCTCGGTCGTGACCGACGTCATCGAGTTCAAAGACAGCACGGCTATTAATCTGTACTTTGGCGGCATTGCCCATAAAACGCAAAAGGTTGTGACGCCTCTTGCCATCTATTCTGTTGGTGCGGGTGTTTTCGCTGAGTCTGATGTGACGGGTAGCGATGCTGTAGAGCATGTGGATTGGGTGACTCCCTCAGCTGCCAGCATCAAGCTGCGGTCCTCTGAGGAAATCAAAAAGAGTGGCATTGATCTTGCAAAGGTCGACATCGTCGTTGCCGCCGGACGGGGGTTTGCCACGAAAGGTGAGCTTGATTGGGCGCGCGAATTCACTGACAAGGTCGGTGGAGGCTTGGGTTGTACGCGGCCTCTCACGGAGGGAGTGGATTGGATGCCACGAGAGCTTTATATTGGCGTTTCCGGGCAAATGCTCTCTCCTGAAACCTACATAGGCATTGGCGTTTCCGGGCAGATGCAGCATATGGTTGGCGTCAACCGGGCAAAAACGATCATCGCCATTAACAAAGATAAAAATGCTCCTATTTTCAAACAGGCCGATATTGGCCTTGTCGGTGAAATCAGTAAGGTTTTGCCCGAAATCAACGCACGTCTGTAACATCATGCGTGACTCACGAGGAAAAGGATTCGTGCAATGTCAGATTATGAAGCAATAGTGGTCGGGTCGGGCTGTGCCGGTTCTGTAGCTGCCTATGAACTTGCGCAGGCAGGGAAAAGTGTGCTCGTCATCGAGCGTGGCAACTATGCTGGCTCCAAAAACATGACAGGTGGACGCATATATTCTCATGCTCTTAAATTGGTTTTTCCAGATTTCGAAGCGGAAGCACCTCTGGAACGGAAGATCACTCGTGAACGCATCTCTATGCTATCTCCCGATGCTAACTTTACTGTTGATTTCACTTCTGAAGCCATGCGACAGGAAGGCAGAGATTCATACTCAGTTCTCCGTGCGCCTTTTGATCAATGGCTTGCTGAAAAAGCCGAAGGAGCCGGTGCGGAGTATATCTATGGCATTGCAGTTGAAAGCCTGGTGAAGAGAGACGGTCGGGTGATTGGCGTAAAGGCGGGCGAAGATGAGATTACCGCAGATGTCGTGTTGTTGTGTGATGGGGTGAATTCCCTGTTGACGAAAGAGGCGGTTGGATTTGCTCGGCCAAAGCCAAGCACGATGGCGGTAGGTGTCAAGCAGGTCATTGCGCTTTCCCGCCAGGTTCTTGAGGATCGGGTGTTGGTTGGGAGTGATGAGGGGGCGGCCTGGCTTTTTGCGGGCGATGCAACGCATGGACATATCGGCGGCGGATTTATGTACACAAATGCTGAGTCTTTGTCGCTTGGCTTGGTTGCCACCATTTCTAGTGTTGCGCAGGCTAAAACTCCTGTCTATCAGATGCTTGAGGATCTAAAGCATCATCCTTCGGTTGCGCCTCTAATCAAGGGTGGCAAGGTCGTTGAGTATTCAGGTCACATGGTCCCTGAAGGCGGCTTGAACATGATGCCGGCCCTGACTGGAGATGGGGTTCTCTTGGCGGGAGAGTCAGCTATGATGTGCATAAACTTGGGGTATATGGTGCGAGGAATGGATTACGCAGTGGCTGCCGGCATGCATGCTGGACGATGTGCGGCACGAGCAATCGATGCAGGCGACACCTCAAAACAAGGTCTTCAGTGCTATATCGAGGCATTGGAAAACAGCTTTGTCTTGAAAGATCTTCGACAATTTAGGAAATTCCCCCATTTTATGGAGAGCACGACTCGATTGTTCAATGAGTATCCTGCCTTGCTGCGGGATGTGATGAACACCCTGTTCGTGGTGGACGGGCAACCGGTCAAGCCTCTTAAGAAGTCACTCGTACCGCTGGTCAAGAAGGTGGGTTTCATGAACATGCTAAAAGATGTACAGGGGGGTGTGAAGGCTCTATGAAGGGAATGAAATCTATAGAAGTCAATGTTGACGAGTATCTGAGTCTGAACAGATACGAGGTTGACGAAGAAAGTGCGCATATTGAGTTGGTTGAGAATCCTGACATAGATGAGTTTCTCAAATTGGTGTGCGCCTGCCCGGCAGCTCTGTACAAAATAGATGAGCATGGTACGCAAGTCTTTGATTATGCTGGTTGTCTTGAATGTGGAACGTGTCGAATACTATGTGGTGATACAATAATTGCGAAATGGGAAAACCCTTCTCCTACAATGGGGATTGAGTACCGTTTTGGCTAGAATGATATAGAAGACCGATTTGGGTCGAGGGAACGGCAAACTTCAGAGGTCGGTTGCCGAACGAGAGACCTGGGGTATTGATGGCATGATAAAGATTGTAGAGCAGCTATGGATTTTACTCTGAGCAAAGAGCAAAGACGCATTCTTGAAAAAGTTCATGATTTCGGCGAACGAAACTTCACTTTGGAGAACATTCAGCGTTGGAAGAAGGAACAGAGTCTTCCCGATACGGTGATCCAGGAGTTTCTGAGTTACGACTTTGGTTTCCTTGAGCTTGTTACCCACAGCGCTCCGGATCATTCGAATCTTTATATCTTGTGTCTTATTTTGGAAGAGCTTTCCCGCATGGCAGGCGCAGTCCTTCCTTTCCAGGCTGACATCTTCAATCTTTACGTGCTCTCGCGTATGTCTGATCGCTCTATGCTAGATTCCTTCAAAGACGACTATGCGCGGACTGGTCGGTTGCGCTTCAGCTTTGCTGCTTCTGAACCGGGTGCTGGCTCTGATTCGCGGGCCATGACCACTGCGGTGAAGACGGTCGACGGGAGGCTCTTTCTCAATGGCCATAAAACTTTTGTTAACAACGGAGAGTTTACGCCTCTTATTGTCGTGGCAGCGATCGACGGCGATGCGAAGGCAAAAGCACTGGGTTCGCCGGCATCGATATCGCTTTGGATGGTCCCCTGCGATCTTCAGGGCGTCAAAACCTATCCCATTGAAAAACGAGGCCAGCGCATGCTTCCGTTTTCCGATGTGGTTTTTGAGAACGTGGAGATCACTGAAAACTATAGAATATCGGTAGGCTCCGAATCATTCATTGATCTGTTCCAAGTATTTGAATGGGGGCGGGTGATCACCTGTGCGGCAGCTGCAGGAATGGCACAGGCGGCTATGGACGATGCTATGGCATATGCCCACAAGCGAGAGGCATTCGGTACTCACATTGCCGGCTTTCAGCAGATTGCGTTGCTGTTGACGGAGATGGAAACGAAGATAGTCAACATGCGCCATCATTTGTATAGGGCGGCCTTGAGTATTGATGGTAATTTGCCTGATTCAAGGCTCAATGCTGTTCTTGCCAAGTATTACATACCCAAGGCTTCGGTTGAAGTCGCTTCCAGTGCCATACAGATATTCGGTGGCCGAGGATATACTGAAAACGAACGAGTCTATGGCATCTGGGAAGATTGTCGCGGCATGCAGATCATGGAGGGTACCGATCAGGTCATGGTGCATATTGCTGGACCTTTGCTGAAAAGAAAGTATTTTGGTGTCTCCTGATCTGGTCTATCCTGCAATTGAACTGACACATTGAGAGTGACTAACGAGCTTGTCTTGATGCGGTCCGCTTGGGCGGTGGGCCGCTCCAGCCAAGACGTAGAGCAGGGCAAGCCATTATACTGGTCGCGGTAGTTCGTGGCCATCAATCCATCTTTGACCATGGATTTCCGTATTTTCGGACATAGACCCCTCATCGACCATATTATAGGTTTTCATCAGGAATCATACTGATATCGGAAGCTTCCGTCTCGCTCTATGCTTAATGCTGGTAGCACCCATCGTGATTTCGTGTGCGCGAACATGATGACGTGCGTCGACAAGGAGGTTACTTTTGAATACTGGGAAAAAAAGCATATTCCCTTATTTGGTCGTGGCGACGGGCATAGCTTGTTGCGTTGGTCCGTCTGCGCTTGCTTTTAGCTGTGCGGGGATTTTTTATACTCCGGTAAGCGAAGCGTTGGGTGTGGGGAAAGGGGTTTTTGCGATCTACATGACGATCCTCTGCTTGGCGATGACCGTGACGCTTCCTTTTGCGGGCAAGCTGATGGAGACGAAGGATGTGCGCGTGTTGCTGTCCGTTGCCGTTGTTTTTGTTGGGGGTTCCCTGATCGCTATGTCGTCTTTCGGCGAGGTGTGGCAATTCTATATTGCAGGCGCATTTATCGGTGTGGGAGAGGCGTTTCTGCTGTACCTTGCTGTGCCGACTCTCATTAATCGTTGGTTCAAAAAGCGAGTAGGTTTTTTTATCGGCCTCTGCATGGCCTTCACTGGCATCGGTGGCGTCATCTTCAATCCTGTTGGCGGGGCGCTTATCGCGAGCGGTCCGGATGGGTGGCGCATGGGCTATCTCGTATTTGGTATCGTGGCACTTGTAATCGCCTTGCCGTTTACGCTTTTCTGCATCCGCAGCTTTCCCTCTGACAAGGGCTTGCGCCCCATAGGGGATGAAGAGGCTCCGGTAGTTGCCGGAGTGGCTCCGACCCTTACTGGCACCTCGGCGGTTGTTGCCATGCGTTCGATGGCCTTCTATGCCATGGTCGTGTTTGCTGGTTTGGTAAATCTTTGTACCGTCATTTATCAGTTTCTGCCGTCATATGCAACTTCACTCGGTGCCTCATTTCCTGAAGTCGCCGCAATCGCAGCGACCCTGGCGTCGGCAGCAATGCTTGGCCAGGCAATTGGTAAAGTTGCCCTGGGGGCCATCAACGACAGGTCGGTGTATGGGGGATTACTCGTTGGACTTGCTTCGGGCATCGTTGGGCTGGCGCTAATGTGGCTGGTGCCGGGTTCTATACCCGCCATGTTGGCCGGGGGTTTTCTATTTGGCATTTTCTATGCCTCAGCAACCGTGCAGGTGCCGCTTATGACGCGGACCATCTTCGGTACCCGCGAATATTCAAGCATCTACTCACGTATTTCGATGGTTGCATCGCTCTGTGCTGCTTTCGCTGCTACCATCTGGGGTTTTCTAATTGACGCAAGTGGCTTTACCTACGTGTTCATTATTGGAATAGCCGCAATCATCGTGGTGGCTTTCAGCGGTTTCCTTTCGCTGAGAACTGGCGCGAAACTTGTGCAGACCAGCGAATAGCCAAGCGGGCATATGTGAAGTTTTGCTTTTGGGGTTCGCGCGAATGACCGCAATCAGGCACATCGTTTTCTCATAAAGAGATTTGGCCCGATAAAAACGATTTTAAATTGAGGTTAGGAGTACAGGGATGACAAAGAATAAAAATCTACCAGAATTTGGTCCTCTATCCGGTGTTAGGGTTGTGCACTGCACCCAATCGACGGCAGGTCCTTTCGGCGTTCAGCTTCTAGCTGACTATGGCGCCGATGTTCTGTGGCTTGAAAACGCGCTGGCTCCCGACATTTCTCGCACGTCGGGTCAGTATGCGCCTGAGGCAGAGCGCCGCAACCAGCGCAATCTGGCTCTGAACATTCCGACCGACGAAGGAAAAAAGATATTCCTGCAGACCATCAAAGATGCCGATATTTTCATTGAAACATCAAAAGGCGGCCAATGGGCAAAATGGGGTCTTTCTGACGAGGTTCTTTGGGAGGTGAATCCCCGGTTGGTTATTTGCCATATTTCTGGATTTGGGCAACAAGGCATTCCCGAGTATGTCAAACGCCCTTCCTATGATGCAATTGCTCAGGCGTTCGGTGGACTTACGGCGGCTAATAGGAATCCCGTAACGGATCCTTACCCGGTTGGTCCTTATATGGCGGACTATATGACAGCATTTTTCGTTCCCATCTCTTGCCTAGCTGCCTATATTAAGACCCAACAAACAGGGATCGGCGAATCAATCGATCTAGCTCAATATGAGGTTGTGGCACGTTGCCAGCAATATCAACCAGACTGGTTCACGGCGCACAGGAAAATCGAGAATGCCGGCGACCCCTCATTCATGTCTGGATGGGGGTGCTACGAATGTAAGGATGGGGCGTATCTGCAATGTTGTCTCATTGGCGGCGGGGTCCTGAAAAAGGCCATTCCATTCTTGGGGCTTGAGTATGGGCAGGATCCTTTCCCGACGGGTATTGCGCTTGCGAAACGAGCCGAGGAGTCCGGGAAACAGTTCGAAAAGGCATTGGCAAATTATTTATCGGCAAAAACCTGCGACGAAGCTCAGGCTGAAATGCTCGCTGCTGGTCTTCCCGTTCAAAAGATCAACGAGTTAGAAGACCTTGAGAATGACCCACATGTCCAAGAGCGGAATCTCATTGAGGAAATCACAAATTTCAAAGGAGAGAAGATCCGCTATATCGGCATCGTTCCGAAATTTGAAAAGAATCCCGGCAAGACATGGCGTCCTGCTCCATGGATCGGAATGGACAATGAGGAAGTGTTGAAAGAACTTGGATACTCCAGGGAAGAAATCAGGGACTTGTATGAGAAAAAAATCATCTCTCATGATGATGAAATGCGATGGACAATGCCCTATGACAAATAGGTATAAATGAGTGAAGAATGATTAGGTAGACGATATGCAAGCGGGCTTGTCCTTGGTCAAGTCCGCTTGTTTTATCTGTGCGCTGATGCGTCTCATTGAAGATTTAGTTTGGTCGACGAAAGGACAACGAAATGGACTACGAGAAGATCGAGGTTACGTATGATGAAGGGATTGCAGTAATCACTTTGAACGATCCTCAGAAAATGAATCCTTTGGGAAAGCAGATGTTCAAGGAGCTCGTCGATGCATTTGGATCATTGCGCCAAAATGATGATGTGGGAGCTGTGGTGCTCACCGGGAAGGGAAAGGCTTTCAGCGCCGGGGGAGATGTGCGGGAACTCGCTTCCGGCGAAATGCAGGTCGGCACATTTCTTGAAGGAAGAATTGCTTCAAAAGAAATTATCATGGCCATCCGCTCTTTTGAAAAACCCCTCATATGTGCGGTGAACGGTATCGCTGCCGGTGGCGGGGCGGGCCTTGTTCTGTGCAGTGACATTGTTTTCGCGAGCGAGCAGGCTTCATTCTCGGTCATATTTCGAAGAATTGGCATGATCCCCGATTGCGGGGTTCTCTACACCCTGCCTCAGATTGTGGGTCCGGCCAAGGCAAAGGAGCTTGTTTTTTCCGGAGAAATCATTGATGCTCAAGAAATGCTACGCCTTGGATTAGCGCAGCACGTTGTGCGCCCGGAGGAGGTTTTACCAAAAGCAATTGCCTTTTCAAAAATATGCGCGCTTGGTCCTCGCTCTGTCCTAAGCCTTTCGAAGATATTGATCGAAAGGGCTTCTTCCGTTTCTGTCGAGGAGTATTTTGATTACGAGTCTCTCGCTTTGCCCATTGTTATGAATAGCAACGATTTTCACGAGGGCATCGATGCTTTTTTGAACAAGCGCCTTGCCGAATTTTGTGCCTAAAAATCGTGATGCACTGTGTTGTGACTGCAGATTCCAGCCAAATGAAAGTATTGATCCATGCTCGAAACGTATAAGAACAATCGATGTTATATGCGAGGAGTCGGTCTTGCTTGGAAGGGAGGTGCTCACGGCTTGATCTTGCGGTGTGAGCGTGCCTTTGGGCCTTAGGCGGTGCCTCATGTCGAGCCAGGGAATCCTCTAGCCATCATAGTTCGCATTGCTTCGCGCGATTGCTGATACTATGCATATCTCAAGAGAAGGCGAAACGGAGCTATCTATGGAAACCGAAAACAGACTTGGCGCAAAGATCGCGACCCTTCGCACGGCTCACCATCTTTCAGCGCAGGATCTCGCCGAACGATGCGGGTGCGACGTGTCGGTCGTCGAGGGCCTGGAGCGAGGCGAGCTGCCCCCTTCGCTTGCTCCGCTCATCAAGATCACGCGTGCCCTTGGCGTGCGGCTGGGCACGCTCATGGACGATGACGAGAGCTTTGGTCCTGCCTATATCGACAGGGACCGGATGGAAGAGGTGGCGCGTCTCAAGACGCTTCAGACGGCGAGCGATGCCGGAGACCTGAGCTATTTCAGCCTGGCTGCGGGCCGCCCTTCGCGCCATATGGACCCGTTCGTCATCACGGTGACTCCTTCGGGCGAGACAAGCCATGAGCTTGTCGGGCATGAGGGGGAGGAGTGGCTCTTTGGAATGGAGGGCAGCATCGAGATCGAGTATGGCAAGGATGTCTATGTGTTGCATCCTGGCGAGAGCATCTACTATGACTCCATCGTCCCGCATCAGGTGCGTGCGCATGACGGACAAAGCGCAAAATTCCTCGCCGTCGTCTATACGCCGCTCTGATGGCTGCAGGTGGCTGGGCACTTGTCGATTGACGCCGGGCAGAGCCCCCGCTCTCTCGCCAGCGTTTGCGTGAGGGCCTTTTGCTTCGGGGGTCCCTGTCCCGGATTTTGCGTCAGCTTTCCCCAACCTTGCTGTCCTCGTGAAAAGAAAGAAGTGAGCTGCATGCCTGAATCTATCGCATCCCCTCCCGCACCGGGCTCGCCCGACTATCCGCTGCATTCGGAGAAGACCATCGGCGCCTATTTCAGGGATCAGGTAGCGCAAGATCCCGACCACGAGTTTGTGGTCTATCCTGATCGGGATCTTCGGTGGACCTATGGAGATTTCGACGCGCGCACGGACAGCCTGGCGCGCGGCCTTATGGCCATCGGCTTCGAGCCTGGCGATCATTTGGGCGTATGGGCGCGCAACATCCCCGATTGGCTCACGTTCATGTATGCCACAGCAAAGATCGGCGTGATCATGGTCACGGTGAACCCGGTATATAAGAGCCATGAGCTCGACTATGTCCTCAAGCAATCCGACATGAAGGCACTTTGCATCATCGATGCTTACCGCGATGTCGACTACCTGAAGATCATCCGTGATCTTGTGCCTGAGACGCTCACGCAGCAGCGTGGCAGGCTCGAGGTGGACCGCTATCCTTTTCTCAAACATATCATTTACATGGGGCCCGAGAAGCACCGCGGCTGCTACAGCGTGCCAGAGCTTCTGCTCCTTGGACGGCATGTGCCGGAAAGCAGGCTTGCAGACGCGGCGGCGCGCTTCGGCAACGAAGACGTGGTCATGATGCAGTACACTTCAGGCACGACCGGCTTTCCCAAGGGCGTCATGCTCACGCATCGGAACATTCTCAACAACGGCTTCTATATTGGCGAAGGCCAGAAGTTGGGACCAGCCGACAGGGTCACCCTGCCCGTGCCCTTCTTCCATTGCTTCGGGTGCGTCTTGGGCGTCATGGCCAATCTGACGCATCGATCGACCATGGTCATCGTGGAGGATTTTGATGCGGGCTTGGTCCTGCAGGCCATCCACAAGGAACGCGCGACGGCCGTCTATGGCGTGCCCACCATGTTCATCGCCGAGCTCAACCATCCCGATTTTGGCACGTTCGACCTCACGAGCCTGCGCACGGGCATCATGGCGGGCAGTCCCTGTCCTCCCGAGACCATGCGCGAGGTCATGGACAGGATGTTCGCGCGCGAGATCACCATCTGCTATGGCTTGACCGAGACGAGTCCGGTGTTCACGCAGACGAGTGCCGACGACGATCTCAAGCACAAGTGCGAGACGGTCGGACGTCGCCACCCGCCGGTGGATGTGCGCATCGTCGATCCGGGCGACGGTCACCTCTGCGGTCCGGGCGAGCCGGGAGAGCTGTGCTGCAAGGGGTACAATGTCATGAAGGGCTACTACAAGTTACCCGAGGAAACGGCCCAGGCCATCGACGCCGACGGATACCTGCACTCGGGCGACCTGGGCACGGTGGACGAGGACGGCTACTATCGTGTCACAGGCCGCATCAAGGACATGATCATCCGCGGAGGAGAGAATGTCTACCCGTTGGAGGTTGAGAATTTCCTCCTCACCATGCCCGGCGTTTTGGACGCGCAGGTGGTGGGCATTCCCGACGAGCGATTGGGTGAAATCGTGGGTGCATTCGTCCGGACGCGCCCCGGGTACGAGGGCATGACCGAGGAAGAGGTCCGCGCCTTCTCCATCCCGCGCATCGCCCGCTACAAGGTGCCCAAGCGCGTGTTCTTCGTGGACGACTTCCCCATGACGCCTTCCATGAAGGTGCAGAAGTTCAAGTTGAGGGAAATGGCCGTGGAATTGGTTCAGGAAGGCAACTAGACGTCAAGAAAGATGCCGGGCGGTCATCGCCCGCGCTGGTCGAGGGAGGCTCATCATGATCATAGAATACAAAGGCTCGGTTCCCGATGTTGCGAAAGCCGCGTTCGTTGCGGAGAACGCCACCGTCAGCGGAGAGGTCGTCGTCGGCGCGGGAAGCTCGGTCTGGTACGGAGCTGTCCTGCGCGCCGACATCGCCCCGATTGTCATCGGGTCGGACAGCAACGTCCAGGACAACGCGACGCTGCATGTCGACTTTGATCTGCCGGTGATCATCGGCGATCGGGTGACGGTGGGGCACAATGCCATCGTCCACGGGGCGGTTGTCGAGGACGACGCGCTCATAGGCATGCATGCGACCGTCTTGAATGGGGCGCGTATCGGCAAAGGCTCGATCATCGCCGCTGGTGCGCTTGTCAAGGAGCATGCGGTCATTCCGGAGCGGTCTCTTGTCGTGGGCGTTCCTGGCAAGGTCATCCGCACGTTGGAAGAGGATGTCGTCGAGGGCAACCGCAGGAACGCCGCGCTCTATGTCGAGGAAGCCGGGGAGCATGCGCGAAGCCGCGTCGTCGGATAGACGGGATCCATGCACGGAACGTTTGTGGGGAGATTGCGATTGGCCTGGTCGCGTTACTAGGCAACGACCCGGTAATATGGTATAAACTATACAGCAATGCGTACAGAACGGGTTCGATGCGTGCGCACCATACTTTCGAAACGTGAGAAAGTGGGCTTGTTCCCGCTTTCTTTGTTTGTAAAGGCCTTGCCAGTGTCAAGAACCATGCTGGCGGCAGGTGCGGAGGAACCTGAGGTACAGACAGCCCAGAGCGGTTTCGAATGACGAAGAGGAGGAAGCGTGCTCAGCAGGAAAGAACAGCAGTTGCTCGACGCGCTCGCTCCGCGGGCCGCAGAAGAGGGCGTCGAGATCGTGACGCTTGAAGTGGTCGGCGCCAAGAAAGCGCCGACGATTCGCGTCTATATCGACACCGACGAAGGCGTGGGGTTTGACGAGCTTTCTGGGGCGCAGGCTTGGATCAATGAGCTCATGGACGAGCTTGATCCCTTTCCGGGCGCCTACACGTTGGAGGTTTCGTCTCCGGGCATTGACCGCCCGTTGCGCACGCCGGACCATTTCATGCGGTTTGTCGGACAGACTGCCGTGGTCAAGGCGACGGCGCCTCAGGGTGGCCGAAGCGCATGGACGGGCACTATCGTGAGTGCCGATGCGGTTGCCCTCGTGCTCGACGTCGAAGGCGAGGTTGTCGAACTGCCAATCGAGATCGTCAAGCGTGCCCATCTCAAAGGCGCGATTGATTTCAGCACGCATTAAGCTGTGGATGAAAGGAAGCGAAAGACGTGGCAAGTTCAGAATTGATCGAGGCTCTGCAAGCCTTGGCTCACGAACGGAAGATCGACGAGTTCTACCTCATCGAGCGTCTTGAGGCATCGCTCGCAAAAAGCTACCAGCACATTCTCGACCTCGAGTGGGATGCTCGTGTGACCATCGACCGTCAGTCTGGGCATATCTACGTGTATGAGCTTGTTCCCGTGGGTGAGCCTGACGAGGAAACGGGCGAGTACTCTGAGTTCGAAGAACGCGACGTCACTCCCGCCGACGTGAGCCGCATCGCGGCGCAGAACGCCAAAGGGGTCATCGCGTCCATCGTCCGCGAGGCGGGGCGTCAATCGATCTATGAGGAGTTTTCTGACCGCGTGGGAGACCTTGTGACGGGCACGGTGTTGCAGGGGACTCCCGATTTCACCATCATCAAGATTCGCGACGGCGTTGAGGCGGAGTTGCCCCATTACGATCTCAAGCGCAATCCCAATGAGCGCAACGAACGGCCTTCAAACGAGCATTATCGTCACAACCAGCGCCTCAAGCTTCTCATCATCGAGGTTCGCGATCCGAACTCCGACGCGCCGAAGATGCGAGGAGAGCAGGCTCGTCCCGCTATCGTCGTGTCCCGGACGCATCCCGATCTCATTCGCCGGCTGTTCGAAATCGAAGTCCCCGAGATTTATGACGGCATGGTCGAGATCAAGTCCATCGCCCGCGAGCCCGGCGCACGTAGCAAGATTGCCGTCTCGTCGCGCGAAGCCAACCTCGATCCGGTTGGCGCCTGCGTCGGACCTAAGGGCAGCCGCGTGCGCATGGTGGTCGAAGAGCTGCGCAACGAGCGCGTCGACGTCATCCAGTGGCACGAGGATCCCGCGTCATACGTTGCCAATGCGCTGTCTCCCGCCAAGGTGACGCGCGTCATGATCGATGAGGAGAACCATTACGCCACCGTCGTCGTTCCCGATGACCAGCTGTCTCTCGCCATTGGCAAGGAGGGGCAGAATGCCCGCCTTGCCGCCCGCCTGACCGGCTGGCACATTGACATCAAGAGCGCTTCGTTCGCCGGAGAGCCGTTGGCTGCTGGTGATAACATGCTCATCGATGAAGAGGGCGATGAAGAGGGAGAGGTGCTGTGCTCCTTCGTGAGCGAGGATGGGGCCCGTTGCCGTAACCACGCGCGTCCGGGCAGCAGGTACTGCGGCGTGCATGCCTACCTTGACGAGGTCTAGCGGAGAACGGTGCGGGCGATGACGACGGAAACGGTCAGACGGCAGCGCAGCTGCATCGCGTGCGGGAAACTCGCGGGCAAGACCGAGCTGTGTCGCATCGTGCGTACCGGTGACGGCTCCGTCGTGTTTGATGGGACCGGCCGTGTGCCGGGGCGGGGAGCTTACGTGTGCTCCGAGGACTGCTTCGCTGCCGCATGCAGGAGCAAAAAGCTGGACCGGGCGCTCAGAGCGGCGCTTGACAGCCATGATTACGAACGTATCGCCAGCGAAGTGGCACAGGCGCTGCGTGAGGCATAAGGAAGATGAGGAGTGGTATATGGCGAGCATGCGCGTACACGAATTGGCGAAGGAATTCGACATATCGAGCAAGGACCTGCTCGACAAGTTGCATGAAATGAAGATCCCCGCGAAGAGCCATGCGAGCGTGCTCGCCGATGCCTACGTTGAAAAGATCCGCAAGAATCTCGCACCTGAGATCAAGCAGCGTGCAGGCCAGCTCGAGGACGCTGAGGCTGCCGAGTTGGCAAAAGAGCATGCCGAAGCGGAGCGCAAGAAGGCGGAGGAGGAGCGCGCACGGCGTGACGCCGTAGAGAAGGAGCGTGCCCAGCGCGAGGCGGAGCGCGCACGGCGCGAGGCGGAGTCTCCCGAGGGCGAAAGCCCTGTCGAAGGCGAGGATCAGGCTCCGAAGCAGAAGAAGTCTTCATCGCCGTTCGAGGGATTGGCAAGCCAGATCGAGAGCGAGAAGGAACGCGTGGCTCGAGAGGCAGCTGAGGCCCGCGCACGGGCCCGAGCCGCAAAGGCCGCCGCCGAGGTGGCGAAGAAGCAATCCGTCGAGGAGGCTTTGCGCCAACGCAGCTCCAAGCGCCAGAAGGGGACGAACGGGACGCCTGCGCAGGCTCCCAAGAAGAAGCTCGCGCCCGTGCTCGGCGCGAAGAAGTCGTCAGGGTTCGATTCCCTTCTGTCTCAAATCGAGTCCGAGAAACAGCGCATCGAGTCGCAGAAGAGCCAAACCCCCGCTGCGTCGACCACACGTGGCGCGGGCGATGCCCATGGGCATAAGGGAAAACAGGCTCGTGGCGACAAGAAGCACACCAAGCATACGCCCAGCACGTTCGAGCCTGCCGTGCCTGAGCTGGAGAGCCGCCCGACCAGCACCGAGGACCGCTATGCCCAAATGGCCGTGCAGGCGGAGAAGCTTCAGCGCGACAAGGTGCTTGCGGAGGCGCGTGCCGCCGTCGCGGCTGCCACGTCCCATGAAGGGGAGGGCCGCCGCAAGAAGCGCAAGGAGAAGCGCGTCGCCGAGGCTCGTGAGCGCGCCGAGATCGAGGCGATCGAGAAGGGGCTCGATCCCACGCTCGTGCTGGATCACTCGGTCGTCGAGATACCGCAGGGCGCAACGGTCGCCAAGTTCGCCGAGCTCACCGCGGTCCAGCCGAATGACGTCATAAAGAGGCTGTTCATGCTTGGCCAAGTTCTCACGCTCACTCAGTCGATGAGCGATGAGCTCATTGATCTCATCGCGGACGACATGGGGCGCAAGGTGCGCGTCGTGTCTCCCGAGGAAGAGTATGCCGTGGTGTTCCATGACAAGGACGAAGATCTGAAGCCCCGTCCCCCCGTCGTCACCGTCATGGGTCACGTGGACCATGGAAAGACGTCGCTTCTCGATGCCATTCGCCATACGGGCGTGGTTGCGAGTGAGGCCGGCGGCATCACCCAGCACATCGGCGCATCGGTCGTGGAGATCAACGGGCGTCAGATCACCTTCATCGACACCCCGGGCCACGAGGCGTTTACGGCCATGCGTGCTCGCGGAGCCCAAGTCACCGACGTCATCGTGCTCGTGGTGGCTGCCGACGACGGCGTCATGCCTCAGACGATTGAGGCCATCAACCACGCGAAGGCGGCCGAGGTTCCCATCGTCGTGGCAGTGAACAAGATCGACAAGCCCGGAGCGAACCCCGATCGCGTGCGCCAGGAATTGACCGAGTACGGCGTGATTCCCGAAGAGTGGGGCGGCTCAAACATGTTCGTCGAGGTGTCGGCCAAGCAAAAACTCCATGTGGACGACTTGCTTGAGACTATTCTTCTGCAGGCTGACGTTCTTGAGCTCAGAGCAAACCCCGACACCGACGCAAGCGGGTTTGTTATCGAGGCAAACCTCGACAAGGGCCGTGGGCCCGTTGCCACCGTCCTCGTGCAGCGTGGCACCCTGCATCCGGGGAACATCGTCGTTGCGGGCACGTCGTATGGCCGTGTCCGTGCGCTCGTCGATCCCCATGGCGAGCACATCGATCAGGCACTGCCGGCCGATCCCGTAGAGATTTTGGGCTTGAACAGCGTGCCCACCGCAGGCGACGAGTTCCGGGTCTTCGAGGACGACCGCGATGCCCGCAAGCTTGCGGAAGAGCGTGCGCTGCGCGTCCGCCTTGCGGAGCAAGATGCGAAATCCCATATGAGCCTGGACGATCTGTTCAGCCGCATAGAGGAAGGCAAGCAGACCGATCTCAACCTCATCGTCAAGGCCGACGTGCAGGGCTCCATCGAGGCGCTGCGGGACGCGTTCGAGAAGATGGATCAGTCCGAGGTGCGCATTAACATCGTGCATTCGGCTGTTGGCGGCATCACCGAGACTGACGTCACGCTTGCTTCCGCATCTGACGCCATCATCATCGGCTTCAACGTTCGCCCGACGGGCAAGTCAAAGGTCCAGGCCGAAAAGGAAAAGGTCGACATTAGGCTGTATCGTGTCATCTACCAGGCGATTGAGGAGATCAACGCCGCCCGTGTTGGGTTGCTTTCGCCCGACATCGTGGAAGAGGACACGGGCATCGCAGAGGTGCGCGAGACGTTTAGGGTACCCAAGGCGGGCACCATCGCCGGTTGCTATATCATCGAGGGAGAGATCAGCCGTGATGACAAGGTGCGCATCGTGCGCGACGGCACGGTCATCTTCGAAGGCACAATCGACAGCCTGCGTCGCTTCAAGGACGACGTGAAGTCTGTGAAGCAGGGTTACGAATGCGGCATTGGCATCCGCGGCTATCAGGACATCAAGGTGGGTGACACCATCGAGGGATATGTGGTGAAGGAAGTCGAACGCACGGAGTAAACAGGTCGACCTGTTCGCTATGCTTCATGCATGCGATCCAACTTGGACTATTACCTCTTCGAAGGGAGATGGCGGCATGAAACAGGGTTCTTCCAACCGCAAGGTCAACGAGCAGGCGCGAGAGGTCATCGCGAGCATTCTGTTGTTCGAGATATCGGATCCGCGCCTGGAATTGGTGACCGTCACCGGTTGCGAGGTCAGCTACGACCGAAGCGTGTGCAACGTGTTCTATGCCGCCGAGCCCGAAAAGTACGAGGAGGTGGCTGCGGCGTTCAGTGCTGCGTCAGGGCGCATTCGCTCGCTGATGGCTAAAAAGCTGTCATGGCGTGTTGCTCCCGAGTTGCGATTCATGCTGGACACGAGCGTTGATCAGGCTGAGCGCATTGCATCGGCTCTCAAGCGCGATGCTGCGCGCAATGCCGGGGCGGCGCGTTCGGAAGAGGGGTTAACGAGCGCTGACGCTGGCGACGACGATGTCCGAGGCGAGGGTGACGGTGGCCGCGCATGAGCGTGACGCCTCAAACCAACGCGGATCTTGCGCACATTGCTCGAGAACTGTCTGGGCGGGATGATTTCGTCATTTGCGGCCATGTCAGCCCCGATGGCGACTGCATCGGTTCTCAGCTGGCCCTCATGCATGCGTTGCGCAGCGTGGGCAAGCGAGCCACGTGCGTGCTGGCAAAGGACGAGCCCATCGACGTGCGCCTGTCGTTTTTGCCCGGTGCGGATGAGCTCATTCCTGCGGCCTCATATGACGGGCCGGTCGGCGTTTTCGTGGCGGTGGACGTCCCCCTGCGTGACCGCATGGGGGCATCTGCCTCGTCGTTGCTCGATCGATCATCGCTGTCCGTGACGGTTGACCACCATGCCAGCGATGCGTCCATGACGGAACTCGTCTACGTTGACCCCCAGGTCGCCTCGACGACGATGCTCGTTTGGGAGCTCGCCGGACTCCTGGGCGCCAGCCTCTCTGCCGATGTCGCGCTGTGCTGCTATACCGGATTGGTCACCGACACGGGCAGATTCCAGTATCAGAACACGGATGCGGCTGCCATGAGGGCTGCGACCCATATGGTGGAAGCAGGAGCCGACCCCTCTACGGTCTCGCGCGCCATTTTTCAAAATCGCTCCCTTGCTTCGGTCCGGTTGGAGGGCATTGCCGTCGATCGCATGAGGCTGGGTGCGCAGGGGTCCTATGTTCTCAGCTGGCTCACGTGCGATGATTTTGCTCGTTATGATGCGAGCAAAGCCGATGCCGAGCCTCTCATCGACACGCTGCGTTCGCTGCGCGGCGTACGCCTTGCCTGCATGTTGCGGGATCAAGGCGATTCCGTCCGAGGGAGCTTTCGCGCCAAGGACGACACGGACGTTGCAAGGCTCGCTCGGTCGCTTGGCGGCGGCGGACACCGCGCCGCGGCCGGATTCACTCTTCCGGGACCGATCGACGAGGCTGTCGAACGCATTGACGCATTGCTTTCGCAGGAGCTCCTCCCTGGGGCCGCTGAGGGGATGCGCTCGGAGTGAAACGCGGCGCATCTGGTCTTTCGCTGGTCGTTGGCGTCAACAAACCCATCGGCATGAGCTCTCATGACGTCGTGAACCGCTGTCGTCGCATCTTCGGAGAACACCGGGTTGGGCACACGGGCACGCTTGACCCTCTGGCCACGGGCGCGCTTCTTGTGTGCGTTGGGCCGGCAACCCGCCTTGACGCCTACCTGTCCGGCCACGACAAACATTACCGTGTGCGCATCTCGTTCGGTGCAAGCACCACGACCGACGATGCGGCGGGAGAGGTCGTCCGCACGGGTGCCGTGCCGTCGAACGTTTTGGATCCCGCGTTTGCTGCGGCGTTCGTGGCTGGTCTTGTCGGCGAGCATCGGCAGATGCCGCCCGCCTATTCTGCGATCAAGGTGAATGGCACGAAGGCCTGCGACGCTGCGCGCAAGGGAGTGATCATTGACCTTGCACCGCGTGACATCCAGGTGTATGAGGCGAAACTTCTTGAGGTTATCGGTTCTGATGGCGATGGGCGCCCCTCATGGGATGTCTCGTTTCATGTCTCAAAGGGCACCTATATCCGATCACTTGCACGTGACGTGGGCGTTGCCGTCGGCTGTCCCGCCCATGTCGGCGCCCTTGAAAGAACGACGGTTGGCTCTCTGCAGCTTGATGAGTGCGTGACGCTGGAAACGCTCGAGCAGGTGCGTGAAAGGGCTGCGCTCGATCCCGTCGAGCTTCTCGGCCATCGCTTCTCATACCTTGACGAAGGCCGTGAGGACGTCGTGCGCAATGGTTCGCCGATGACCGCGAGCGACTTTCCGCTCTTCGAGCGGCGACGGGGATCCGCCCAGGCGGCTCTCTGCGCCTGCACGGCCGGGGTGCGCGAGAGCCGTGAGGCGCCGCGCGACGGCGAGATCGTTTCGGTCATCGCGCGCAACAGGCTGGCTGCATTGTATGCATATGACGAGGATCGGGCCTTGTTCCGCGCCCGATGCGTGTTTCAGACGGGGGTTTCGCGTGGCTCGGATATTTAAAGTTGATGATCAGCTTGATCCGGAATTCTTCAATGGATCGTCATGCGCGTTTGGGGTCTTCGATGGCGTCCATAGGGGACATCGCTATCTGATCGACTGCGCGCGCACGACCGCTCGGGAGAGTGGGGGTCGCTCCCTTGCTCTCACCTTCGACATCGATCCCGACGAGCGGCTTCATCCGACGCGTTTGCGAAAGCTCATGACCAACGAGGATCGCCTCGTCCTGCTGTCTGAAAGTGGCGTGGATGCCGTTGCCGTGCTTCCTTTCACCGAGGAGTTCGCCTCATCCACCCCTGATGACTTCCTGTTTCAGACATTCAACGGCTTGCCTCCAGCATTTCTGCATGTGGGATTTGATTTCCGCTTCGGCGCCAGGGCGGCTGGAACCGTGAAGGACCTCGACGAGTGGAGCAACGATGTGGGCACTCAGGTGTGCGCGCATGACCTGAAGGGGGCTGACGGCTTTCCCATCACAGCCACGCGCATCCGCCTCCTGCTTGCCGAGGGCGACATCGAGGAAGCGAATTGCCTGCTGGGACACCCGTATTTCATGTCCGGAACCGTGCAGCCTGGGCGAGGGGAAGGCGCCGACCTCGGATTCCGGACGGCGAACCTCGTTGTGCCCGAACAGTTGCGGCCGCTGGGCGACGGGGTGTATGCCGCTTGGGCGGAGGTTGGGGGAGCGCGCTATCGGGCTGCCGTGAACGTCGGTGTCGCGGCCACCTTCTCGGATCGGGCCACGGCCACCTGCGAGGTTCATCTGCTTGATTTTGACGGCGATCTCTATGGCAAGCCTATCAAGGTGGAATTCCATCATTGGCTGCGTCCCATGCGCAAGTTCGACGATCTTGAAGAGCTCATTGCCACGGTCAAGGGCAATATAGCATGGGTGCGCGAGAATCTGTAGGAAAACGATGGCGGAGATGCGTGCGAATCGAACACACCCAAGACGTTCTGCGCGCCTCGCAACGGCTTTGAAGGCCGCGGGATCCACCAGGATCCTTCCATCTCCACTTCGGTGATACGTCCAACGACGCTGGTTCATGATAGCGCATAAAACGGCATTTACCTGAAAAAACCGATATGCGGAAGTGGACGGCGTCGGACGGTGTGTGACCGTCTTGGCCCTGTCCATGTGCATCTGCACCCCTGAGCCCGAAGGTGCTTTTCTTACGAGTTCAACACCCGTTGGTCGCCATCACGGCGGGTGATGCCCTGCGCGTCGAAGAATTCCAGAAGAGGGATGGCATACTTACGGCTTGCGGCCATGACATCCCTCAGCTCAGCGGCTGTCGCAGGGCCCTCGGCCAGTCGACGTCGTATAGCTGCCTCTGCTGTGGCGAGCGCCTCCGCATCGAAATAGAAGTCTTGGCCGACCTTGCGCGCTCGGCCTTGCTTTTCCAGAAGTCCCAGAGCCCGATAGACAAGGGAGGTGTCAAGCTTGCTGTTGGCGATGAGTTCGGAGATCGTCGGAGGAGTGACACCTGATTCCGCGAGTGTTGCCCCTAGTGCCTCGGCAGCCTGCTCCTCCATCTTGCGTGCGCCGGCACCCGCCTTCGGATGGCTGATCACGCCCTCAGCTACTGTGGCGACGCCCTGTTCGGCGCAGTGTGCGAGCACGGCGTCGAAGCAGGGTTCCGTCGCACGCGGCAGGCAGCGCTGACGCAACGCCTCCTTGGCAATCCCTGATTCCGTGGGGTGTTCGGAGTGGAATTTCAGAAGGGTGTTCTCAAGTGAAGAACAGATCTTTTGGAGGGTCCGTCTCGATACGTGATAGGTGGCGCGTCCTCCCGATTCCAGGCGAACGGCCTCGTTTTTCTCGACCAGGGCTGCAAGCTCTCTCGTGGCTGACTGTACACTGAGTTCCGACGAGAAGGCAAATTCGGCGACCGTCAGAGGCAGGGGGGCGAGCTCGAGCGTGGCGTGGGCGACTGCCGCCTCGTCCCCAATTCGCAGAGCATCCAACAGCGTACGCTCTCCTAGCGGGAGCGTGGTCGTGCGGCGGGGGTGGGTGCGTAGCACCGTTCCGCCTCCGATTACATGCATGGGGGAGTAGGAGCGGATGACGAAACGGTCGCGCCACATGACCGGCAATGGATCGTCGAGACGTATTTGAGTCATGCTTCGCTCGCCAGGGCGCAACATGGCGCTCTCTCCCATGAGGAGCATGCGACCCGTCACTTCGCGTGTCCCATGCGCGACATGGACCCGCACGCCGCTTTCCAGGGGCTTGTCGTGTCCTGGAAAGCCTAGATAGGTCACGTCGGCATCGAAGCGGTCGCTTGTCCGTGCCGTTCCCGGTGACGCCAGGAAGTCACCGGGACGGACGTCGGAAGTGGTGAGCGCGTTCAGGTTGAGGGCAACGCGATGGCCGGCCAGGGCGCGTTCGACGGGTTGCCCATGCACCTGTATTCCCCTGATGCGGGTTCGTGAACCGGAGGGAAGTACCTCGACCTCGTCTCCCGGAACCGCCTCTCCGCTCCAAAGGGTGCCCGTGACCACCGTTCCCGACCCCTTGATGGTGAACACGCGGTCGACCGGGAGTCGCAGTGTCGTTTCCGTCTTGGTCCTTCGTGTGGACCGTGCCGCCTGCGCAATCGCGGCCTTGAGTTCGTCCAGTCCCTGCCCCGTCTTGCTCGAGACGGGGACGATGGGGGCATCGGCGTACGGCGTTCCTGACAGGCGTCCGCGTATCTCGTCCTCCATGAACAGAATCCACTCGTCGTCGACAAGATCCGATTTCGTGAGCGCGACCACACAGGACGGAATGCCGAGAAGTTGCAGAACGGCGAGGTGTTCAACGGTTTGTGGCATGATGCCGTCGTCGGCAGCGATGCAGAGCAGCGCCAGATCGATGCCGGTCGATCCGGCGATCATCTGCCGCACAAATCGCTCATGTCCCGGCACGTCCACGACGCCGAGCGTCGTTCCGTCGGGCAGGCCGAGGCGTGCGAATCCGAGCTCGATGGTGATGCCGCGTTGCTTCTCTTCGGCCAAGCGGTCAGGATCGACTCCGGTGAGAGCCATCACGAGGGAAGACTTGCCGTGATCGATGTGTCCTGCCGTTCCCAGCACGAGCGAGGGAAAATCATCTGACATGGGCGCTCCTCTCAAACCTGGTCGGCCGTCGTCGTCGAGGTGCTGCCATCTCCACCCTTTGACGCGACGTCGGTGAAATATTCGCTCAAGGCATCCGCAATCTCGGTGTATTCGCTCTCGTCCGTGAGCGTTCGTACGTCGAGCAGAAGCGTTTCCTTCTTGATGCGGCCGATCACGGGGACATCGCGCATGCAGACGATCGAGCGTTCGCACGACAATGCGTCGCCTCGGACGAACTCGACGCGCACGACGAAGGTGTCGATGTCGCACATGGGCAACGCCCCGCCCCCGGCACGTGCTATTTCCGGTATCACGGACAAGTTGGCGCAGGCGGGAGGAATGCGGGATGCGATGACGCGGGCCAGCTCATCCGCCCGCGGCCGCAGGGCGTCAGCGGAGGTT
Organism: Actinomycetes bacterium; assembly: GCA_023429565.1. Classification (GTDB taxonomy): domain Bacteria; phylum Actinomycetota; class Coriobacteriia; order Coriobacteriales; family Eggerthellaceae; genus JAEWQO01. Next base: position 10,013 of record JAEZDJ010000081.1, on the reverse strand, counting down.
GCAAGCATTGCCAGGGTGGGGATGTCGGTGAGGGCACGGTCTCCGTCAAGATAGATGCGCAGCGTGCTCTCGAGCGCGGTCAACGTCATCTTGTCGAGGCGCAGCGCGCGGGCGAGCGGGTTCTTTTTTAGACGGTCGATGTGGCGTTTTGCGCCGACGATGATGCCTGCTTGGGGACCCCCGAGAAGCTTGTCTCCCGAAAACGACACGATGTCGCATCCTCCGCGCAGCGACTCGGCCACGGTCGGCTCTGCATACTCTCCGAAACAGTCGAGGCGGATGAAGGCTCCTGATCCCTGATCTTCGTAGACCAGTACCTCCGGGGCCGCGTCTTTGGCGGTCGTAGCGGCGTTCTTGTGCGTACGGCGGGAGTTTTCCCGGTCGGCGATCTCCCTGAGGCATTTCACGCCGACGCATTCGGTGAATCCGATAAGCCGATAGTTTGAGGGGTGGACCTTCAGAAGCATGGCGGTGTCAGGTGTGATTGCACGCTCGTAGTCGGCCGGGTGGGTCTTGTTCGTTGTGCCCGCCTCGACCATTGCGGCATGCGACAGGGCCATGATGTCCGGTATGCGGAACGACCCTCCGATCTCGACCAGTTCACCCCGTGAAACGACAGCTTCATGTCCGGAAGCGAATTCCGAAAGGACCATCATGACGGCGGCGGCATTGTTGTTGACCGCAATGGCCGCCTCCGCTCCCGTGAGCGCGCAGATGAGCTGTTCGCAATGAGCATGGCGGCTTCCGCGCGCCATCGTGCCGACATTGTATTCAAGGGTGGAGTAGCCGCGGGCGACATCGGTCACGGCGCGAACGGCCTCTTCCGCGAGCACGCTACGGCCCAGATTCGTGTGGATGATGACGCCGGAAGCGTTCACGACGCGGCGCAGGGAAGGCTGCTCGAGGCGAAGGGCTCGCACGTGAGCGCTCGAGGCAAGCGCGTCGACATCGACTGAATGCAGTGATCCCCTGAGAATGTCAGACCGTGTCTCGTCGATCGTGTCTCTGACCATATCCACGACGACGGGACGGGGGAGCTGCTCGAGCAGCTGTGTCACCCGTGGTGTTCTTAGCAACTCTTCGACTTGGGGAAGCGCGCGAAGCAGGTCGCGCCGTGGGTTCTGATCCATTGCACTGCCTTCCGTTGTCTTGTGTCGTCAATAAGTGACACAGCGTGCGGGACGTTTGTGATGATCAAAATCACCGTAGCCGATTTTGATCACGTATGTTTCCCATCTTTTCCGTGACTCCTCAAAGTGGGTTACTATGTTGAGTATGAGGATACTCCACATAACAGCCCAGAAACCCGACGGCACCGGCAGCGGCGTGTATCTTTCCGAATTGGTGAACGCCTGTGCACGGGCAGGGATCGAACAGGCTGTCATCGCGGGCATCGGGCCTGAGGACCAACCGACGTTTCCCCGCGGCACCCGCTTCGTCCCGGTTCGCTTCGAGACGGTCGATGTGCCGTTTCCTGTTGTGGGAATGTCTGACGAGATGCCCTATCGTTCCACTCGGTATCGCGACATGGATCCTTCCATGGTGCGACGTTTCGATGCGGCCTTCACGAGAGCCGTACACGACGCCGTCGACCTGATTCGTCCAGACGTGGTGATATGCCATCACCTGTACCTGCTCACGTCTTTGGTACGCGATCTGCTGCCATTCGTGCCGGTGGCGGCGGTGTGTCATTCCACCGATGTGCGTCAAATGCGTCAGCATGATTTGGAACGCGATCGGATTCTGGGCGCCATGCGAAGGCTCGATGCCGTGTTCGCGTTGCACGAGGCCCAGAAATCTACAATAAAGGAAGTGTATGGGATCGAGGGGAGCCGCATTCACGTGGTGGGGACGGGGTTCAACTGCTCCGTTTTCAATGTGCGCGCTTTGGAGGAAGGTGAAGGCGGGGTGGCGTGCCGTCCTGACAAAAGGGGTGGGGGAGCTGTCATTGAGGCGGTGTTCGCCGGCAAGATAGCGGGCAAGAAAGGGGTTCCCAGCCTTTTGCGCGCGCTTGATCTGTTGCCGTATGGGTCCGATAGATTCAGGCTTCGTCTTGTGGGCGGACATGCGAGCGAACGGGAATATCGCGCCATTCGTTCGTTGGCGGAGCTGAGCCGCTACGATGTCGAGTTTTTAGGGAAGCTGCCCCAAGTTGATCTCGCGCGCGTCTACTGCTGCGCTGACGTGTTCGTGCTGCCCTCCTTTTTCGAAGGATTGCCCCTCGTGGTCGTTGAGGCGTTGGCGTGCGGCTGCTCCGTGGTGGTAACCGACCTTCCTGGCATTCGCCCTTGGATCGAGTCTCATATACCCGACGCACCTGTGTGGTATGTGGCGCCTCCGCGCGTCAAGGATGCGGACGAACCGGTGCCTGACGACTTGCCGGCGTTTGAGGCTCGCCTCGCAGAGGCTCTTTGTCAGGCGGTTTCCGCCGATGCGCCCCCTTGCTCGCCGACCCATCTTTCGTGGGACGCGTTGGCCAGCCGTGTCGTTTCCCTCTGCTCGAAGCTCATTCTTTGCCGTCAGACACGGTGACGGTTGCTACCGCATGCCGTCAGAACGACGGTTTCGCATTTTGTACTCAGTGCTTTCCCTCATGTTGATGCGCACGCTTACGGAATCATTCGCTTGAGGATGGCCTTGTCGAAGCTGAGCACGCGATACCCTCGCAGCGCATTTCGTGCTATGAGCATGCAGTCGGTGAAGTCGAGGGGCATGGTTCCGAAATAACGGCAGGCAAGTTGGATGACGTCTTTCTCGCTCACGCAGATGTCATCCAGCAGCATGGTGAGCGTCTTGCCAATCATGCTGCGAGGGACGTGGTAGACGTCGCGGAGGGTGACGGCAACGCGGGCGAGAATCTCGGGATAGGTGTATGCACGGCCGGTTGCTATGACGTCGGCTGCTTCGTTCGCGTGCCTCTTGTTGTCATTGAGCACATATCTCAGAATCACGGTCTCGTCGATGATGGTGAACATTGTTCCCCTTCCCAGGCTCTACCTGCGTAGCTCGTTCTCGGCTTTCATGCTCAGGGACGCAACCCAGGCGTCCCGTTCCTGCTCCCGTTTTGCGGGGCTTGCAAAGACATTGAGCGCGCCAAAGGCTTTCCCCGCACCCTTTCTTTGGATGCTGGTGGGCGTGAACGGCATCTGTTGGTCGAGAATGCTCTGGTTGATAAACATTCTGACAGCTTCGGAGAGGTTTGTTCCCATAGAGGCATAAAGCCTCTCCGCATCGTGCTTTGCCTCAGGATCGATGCGGACTTGCAAAAGCGCATCCTTTGCCATGATTTGCCCCTCTTTCTGTGACAATATCCATATTTTGTAATGCAATAGTAGTACGAAATATGGATATGTCAAATGGATGCCAAGGGCTTGAACGCAATGAATAATATACCGTTAGTCGATAATTATTCTTGATGACAATTTGTTCACTAATTCAAAAAATAACTGTCTGAACAGGTAAAATAATAATACTTTAAGGGAATTCGATCATTTCGCATATCGTTCTTGACAACGTGCGACAAAGCGCTTTATCCTCGACCGTAGTGCAGTTTTGGAGAAAATGTGCAGACCGAAGAGAAGGGGGTGGATTGGTCTGCGTGTCTGCGCTCTCATGCACCTGTTCTGGAAACCTGCAAGAACGCTATGGGGGATTATTCTTTGCTCTTCTGAGCAGCACGGATGGCGTTCTGGCAAGAAACGAGAGAAGAACACATGGGCAATAAATTTGTCATAGCGGACCCTGGGGTCTGCATTGGATGCAAAACCTGTATGGCAGCCTGTCTCTCCAAGCACGACCTGCCGGGAGATGTCGCGGTAGCCCGTCTCAACTTGGTGACCACGCTCAGCGTTTCCGCTCCCATCGTATGTCATCACTGCGCCGATGCGCCTTGTGTGGCCGCCTGTCCCGTCGGTGCCCTCTATGAAGACAAAGTTGCTGGTCGTGTAGGCATCCGGGAGGATCGATGCATTGGGTGCAGCAGTTGCGTGATGGCTTGCCCCTACGGTGCGGTCACGGTTGCCACCCGCAGTGTGACCACGAGACTTGGAGATCTTCGAATCGGAGAGGGGGAGCGGGCTTCGGTCATCAAATGCGACCTGTGCGTCGATCGCCCCGAGGGGCCGGTGTGCGTGCAGGCATGTCCAACCGATGGACTCGTTCTGGTCGACCAACAAACACTTGATGAGGGAGTCGATGGCAAACGCCGCGCAGCTGCTGCTGCGGCGGCCAGCTACTCGAGTCTCCCTCTGAACCCGGCTCTCGCTTAGGAGGAGGTACAGCATGGAACGGCACATGACCGTCTGCCCGTATTGCGGGGCAGGGTGCAAGCTCGATTTGCTTGTCGAGAACGGGATGGTCGTCGGAGCCGAGGGGCTTGACGGCGTCACCAACGAAGGCGAGCTCTGCTTAAAGGGCATGCATGGCTTCGATTTCATCAATGACACGAAGATCCTCACGCCGCGTATCCTGCATCCGATGATACGCCGCGAAAAGGGCGCTCCGCTCGAGCGCGTCAGCTGGGATGAAGCGCTCGACTTCACGGCAACGCGGCTTATGGAGATCAAAGAGGCGTATGGCCCAGACTCGATCATGCTCACGGGGTCATCGCGTGGGCCGGGCAACGAGGCAAACTTCGTCATGCAGAAATTCACGCGTGCGTGCGTGGGCACCAACAACATTGACAACTGCGCTCGGACCTGCCACGGCCCCTCGGTCATCGGACTCATGGACACGGTGGGGTCAGGCGCTATGAGCGTTTCGATTCCCAACATGGAAAACGCCGATTGCATTTTCCTGTTCGGCTACAATCCAAGCGCGTCGCATCCCATCGTCGCCCGGCGCATCGTCAAGGCGAAGGAGAAGGGCGCGAAGATCATCGTCGCTGATCCGAGAGCCATCGAGACCGCTCGAATCGCCGATGTCTACCTGCAGATAAACAATGGATGCAACCTCGCGTTCATGAATGCGTTCGCCAACGTGATCGTCAACGAGGGCCTCTACGACAAGCAGTTCGTCGAAGATCACACGGTCGGATTCGACGAGTGGTGGAAAATCGTTGAGAAATACACGCCTGAAGCGGTCGCTGACATCACGGGCATCGAACCGCAAGCGATGCGTGAGGCTGCCCGCATGTACGCCACGTCAGCCAACTCCATCATTGGCTGGGGCATGGGCGTGACCCAGCAGCGGCAAGGCGTGCACACGGTGCATCAGATAGCCGCCGTGGCCTGCATTTCGAACCAGATCGGCCGTGACGGTGCCGGACTGGCCCCGGTGCGTGGGCAGAACAACGTTCAAGGCAGCTGCGACATGGGCATGTGGCCCGATCTCTATCCGGGCTACCAGAAGGTCGAAAACCCAGCTACCATCGAAAAATTTGCCGCAGCATGGGGCGTGCCGGTCGAAGACCTTCCCGACAAGCCCGGTTTCAAACTCACCGACCTGCCCCATGGGGTGAAGGAGGGAACGATCCGCGCATTTTACAATTTTGGCGAGGACCCGCTCCAGACCGAGCCCGATTCGGCAGACATGAAGGAGACGCTGGAAAACCTCGATCTCCTCATCAGTCAGGATATCTTCATGACGCAGACGACCGCTCTCGCTGACGTGGTGTTTCCCGGCACGTCGTGGGGGGAGCACGACGGAGTGTTTTCCGCATCCGACCGTACCTTCCAGCGTTTCACGGCAGCCGTTCCGCCCAAGGGAGAATGCAAGCACGATTGGCAGATCTTCCAAGAGCTCTCCACGCGCATGGGCTATCCCCTGCACTACGAGAACACGAAGGAGATATGGGACGAGGTGCGTGAGCTATGCCCAAGCTTCTTTGGCGCCACCTACGAGAAGATGGAGGGCGTGGGACATGCCCAATGGCCCATTCCCACGATCGAAAGCCCCGGCACGCCGACCTTGTATCACAACGGCCAATTCAACACTCCTGATCATCGCGCCATCCTCATGACGACGGATTGGATCGCTCCCACCGAGATGCCTGACGATGAGTTCCCCCTCGTGCTTTGCACGGTGCGTGAAGTCGGGCATTATTCCTGCCGCTCCATGACCGGCAATTGCAAGGTCCTCTCTCTCCTTGCCGATGAGCCTGGGTTCGTTCAGATGAATCCATCTGACGCCCGTGCGCGGGGCATTGGGCAGGATGATCTGGTGTGGGCGCAGTCTCGGCGTGGAAAGGTCATCACGCGGGCGAATCTTGACGAGCGCATCAACGAGGGAACGGTTTACATGACGTACCAGTGGTGGATCGGAAAATGCAACCAGCTGACCATGCACGCGACCGATCCCTTGTCCGGCACGCCGGAGGACAAGCATTCCGCTTGCGAGATCGTTGCCATCGAGAACCAGACATGGGCCGAGCAGCACCTGCAGGAACTCTATGGATCCATGAAGCAACGCCTCTCTGCCGAGGCTTCGGCTCAGGACGTCGATCCGCTCAAGGTTGGATCGGGCGAAAAGGCGCAAGCCGAGCGAGAGCCGGCTCTCGTCTGAAGCTCGTCCATGTTCAGAAGGCCCGGGACAACCATGGTCCCGGGCCATCAGAGATCAAGGAGCGGATGTGAATCGATTCATTGCCATACATCCCGATCGGTGCATAGGCTGCGGCACCTGTCGGGCGGCATGTAGCGAGGGACATCAGGAAGTCGGAATGCAGGGCGAGCCTCGGCTCGCCATGGTTACGACACGTGAGGTGTCCGCTGCCGTCACATGCCATCATTGCGAAGGTGCACCCTGCTTGCAGGCGTGCCCCGTCAACGCCATCGACCATCGTGACGGTGCGGTGGTCGTGAACGAGCAGCGCTGTATCGGATGCAAGCTCTGTGCCGTCGTCTGTCCGTTCGGCGCCATTCATCCGTCGGGCACGTTGATCGCCGGCGTGGCGGGCACCATGGTGAAAACGCCGACGTTCCCGGCAAGCTTGGATCCGATGCTGCAGTGGGAGATTGGCGTCTACACCTGTGCAGTCAAATGCGACCTGTGCGAACATGATGCACGGGGACCGCGCTGCGTGCCTGCTTGTCCCACAAATGCGCTCGAATACGTCACGCCATCGGCATCCCTTGACGCGGGCCGAGAAAAGCGCGTGCGTGCCGCAAGTCAAAACGAGGTCATGGCTCCTGACATCGCGGCGATAAGGAGGATGAAATGAGCGTCTCAACCCTATTCTTGATTTCCATTGCGGCATCATGTCTCGGTGGCATCGTGTCGATCCTCCTCAAACGCGCGGAAGTGGCATCGAAGAACGTCGGTTGTCTTTTCGGTGCGTTCTCGGCGCTTTTTGGGATAGCGGCAGGCTTGGCGGCGATAGTTGGCCCTCCTGTGCTTGTGAGCGTGACGACGCCCTTTTCCTTTGCGGCGTTCACCTTGCTGTTCAATCCCCTGGCCGGTCTGCTGATAGTCGTCATCTCGCTGCTCGCGCTTGCGTCTTGGATATATGGCCTCGCGTATTTTGACGAATATCGGGGCAAGGGGATGGGCACGGCGGGATTCTTCATGAACCTGTTCATTGCTTCCATGATGCTGGTCATCTGCTCTGACAACGCATTCTGGTTTCTCGTGTTCTTCGAGTTGATGTCATTGACCTCGTACTTCCTCGTCATCATCGAGCAGGATGAAAAGTCCATACGTGGCGGTTTCCTCTATCTGATCATGGCGCATATCGGATTCTTGCTCATCATGATCGCCTTTTTCACGATGGCGGGCATCACGGGGAGCTTCGAGTTCTCCGCATTTCGCGAGACGCAGTTTGCCGCTCCCGTGGCTTCGCTCGTGTTCATGCTCTCCTTTATCGGTTTTGGATGCAAGGCGGGCATGGTCCCCTTTCACTCGTGGCTTCCCCAAGCGCACCCTGCCGCGCCTTCGAACGTGTCGGCCCTCATGTCGGGCGGCATGATCAAGATTGGCGTGTTTGGAATGATCAAGGTGGGACTTGACCTTCTGCAGTCCTGCCCCGTCGAACTCTGGTGGGGTATCGTCGTGCTTGTGTTCGGTGCGGTGTCTTCGGTCCTTGGCGTCGTCTACGCGCTTGCCGAGCATGACATCAAACGATTGCTTGCCTATCATTCGGTTGAGAACATCGGCATCATTCTTCTCGGCGTTGGGGTGGGCTTCGTGGGGGTTGCCATCGGGCAGCCGGTGCTGGCCGCGATCGGCATCATGGCCGGCCTCTACCACCTGTTGAACCACGCAATGTTCAAAGGGCTCCTGTTTCTTGGCGCTGGATCGGTGCTCTACAGCACCGGCACGCGCAACATGGAGAAGATGGGCGGACTTGCCCGTGTGATGCCGGTCACGGCCCTGTGCTTTCTCATCGGATCACTTGCCATTTCGGCCATCCCGCCTTTGAACGGATTCGTTTCTGAGTGGTTCACCTACCAGTCGATGTTCAGCGCCGCCTTTGCGGGAGATGCCATCGTGAAGGTGTTCGCGGCGTTCGGCGTGGTGGCTCTTGCCATCACCGGAGCGCTTGCGGTCACCTGCTTCGTGAAGGCCTATGGCGTGGCCTTTCTGTCTGCCCCGCGCTCCGAGGCTGCCCGCGATGCGCGAGAGGTTGGTGGAGCGATGAAGTCGAGCATGGTGTTCCTTGCGGTGCTGTGCGTGGTTTTGGGGGTGTGCGCGCCGTGGGTTGCTCCGGGCATGGAATCCATCGCATCGTCCGTCCTCGCCGAACCTGGGGTGCCGGTTGCCTTGGGAGGAACGTTGATAAATCCCGATCTCGGATCAGCTGTGTCGACGCCGCTCATGGCCGTGCTGCTGGTTGCCTTCATCGCGCTGCCCATCGTCTTGCGTGCCGTGCTTGGCAAAGGAGGAGTGGGCGAGCGAACCGATCCTTGGGCGTGCGGCTATCAGCCTGACGGCTCGATGCCGGTGGTGGCCACGAGCTTCGCTTCTCAAGTTGAAATGTTTCTTGAGCCGCTTTATCGCATCCGAGCCGTCGTGTCGCGACAGAGCGGCAAATTCGTGGCCCTGTTTGAGGGAACCGTGAGGGGAGCGCAGGCGGCCGAGACGGTGGGCGACAAGTATCTGGTGGACACCGTGGCGGCGTTTATCACGTGGGCAAGCAAAAAAGTGCAGAGGATTGAGGGTGGCGATTTCCGGGTGTACATCATGTACATCGTGGTCGCGCTCGTGTTCTTCCTCTGTCTGACCGTTCTGGTTAAGTAGGAGGTGTGCAATGACTGAAATTATTATCGCGATCGTGCAATGCCTCCTGCTCGTCGTGCTGGCCCCTCTGGTGTCGGGGACTGCGCGTTTGATGCGGGCCAAGATGCACACGCGCCGTGGGCCGTCCATCTTGCAGGATTATTACGACCTCTTCAAGCTGCTCAAACGGCAAGACGTCCACACGGCCGATTCAAGCTTCATCTCGCGGCTCATGCCGCCCCTGTACTTTGGCACGATGCTCGTCTTGGCGTGTGGCGTTCCCATGCTGACGCGGTTGTGCCCCGTGCCCGTGCTTGGCGACATTATCACGATCATCTATCTGCTGGCCTTGCCGCGGTTCTTTTTCGCCCTTGCCGGCGTAGACAGCTCAAACGCCTATGCGGGCGTGGGTGGCATCCGAGAATTGCTGGTGGGCGTGTTGGTGGAGCCGTCCATGATGTTGGCGCTTCTGGTGGCCGCCCTTGCCACGGGCACCACCAATGTTGGGGAAATGGGATTCATGATCGGCTCGTTCCAGACGGGATCGCCTGTCGCAGTGGTGGTGGCGGGCGTCGCTTTCGCCATTGCCTGCTACATTGAGCTGGGGAAGCTGCCCTACGACATGGCCGAGGCCGAACAAGAGATCCAAGAGGGGCCCTTGGCGGAGTATTCGGGAGCCTCGCTTGCCATGGTCAAGGTGTCCATGTCCATGAAGCAGATCATCATGGCGAGTCTGTTCATTGCGGTGTTCTTGCCGTTCGGGAGCGCGGTCGACCTCACGCTTCCCTCGTTGGCAATCGGATTGGTCTCATATGCGGTGAAGCTGGCAATCGTCTTTTTCGCCTGCTCAATCGTTGAGA
>JAEZDJ010000089.1 GCA_023429565.1 Actinomycetes bacterium | reverse complement strand
AACCTAAGCGCTATAGCGTATCGAAGAGCAGCGCTTGCGCTGCGACACAAAACGAAAAGGAGCCGCATACCTCTTGACGAGATAGGCGACCCCTCGTTCAATTGGGGGCTTTTGATACAGCCCCTTTTTTTGAACGCTTCACCTTTCTTCCACCTGGCCAAAGACGCTCTTCACCCTCTCAGGGTGGTGGCTTTCCGCGTGTTTCCCTATGTCGGGGCGATGTGCCGGCCCGTTTCTTCCGTCAAAACTTTCATTGGACGTTGGAAGGCCGACGTCCGAAAACGACGGTAGGAGGGATTATGGAAGCACTGACGCGACGTGGCTTCATAGGGACCGCTGCTTTGGCTGGCTTGGCGACGGTGGGGTTGGGAGTGGCGGGTTGTGCACCCAAGGAGGCGACTTCTGCGGACGATTCATCCGTGGCGAGCGGCATTCCTGAGAGTTGGGACGCGGAGGCGGACGTCATCGTCCTGGGCGCTGGCGGAACGGGGCTTTCAGCTGCCTGTGCCGCAGCTGCCGCGGGTGCGTCGGTGATCGTCTATGAAACAGACGCAAAGGCGGGCGGCACGACCGCGCTCTCTGGAGGAGTCATTCAGGCGGCGGGCACCAAGGCCCAAAAGGAGCTGTCTCCCTTCAAGGACGACACGCCCGAAAAACATGCCCAATGCTATATCGAGCAGGCGGAGGGACGCGCCGACGACGAACTGGTGAACGTGCTGTGTTCCCGCGCTCCCGAGCTGATGGATTGGCTGGAGAGCATCGGGCTCGTCTGGAAACGCGTCTATGGGAATTGCCATGTGCCCTATGTGACAGAAGGGCTCCATGCCGATCGCATCCATGTCTATGAGGGCGGAGGTGCTGGTGGCGAGGGCGTTGTGCTGACCGATGCCGAGCATGCGGAGGCGGAGCGGCTCGGGGCGACGTTCGAGTTTGACTCCACGGCACGTCACTTGATCTACGATCAGGACAAGGGCGTGGTTGGCGTGCAGGTTTCTTCCGGCGGAAGAACCATCAACGCAAAGGCGAACAAAGGCGTTGTGCTGGCTTTGGGCGGCATCGACCGCGACGAAGACCTCGCGCGGGCATTCAATCCTCAGCAGTATTGGGATCTGACCACGCAGAAAAGCTATATCACGTCATTTGCGAACGGCGACGGCGTTCGGATGGGGCTGGAGATCGGTGCTGCCCTGGCGACGGTGGGCGGAACCATCGACTATGACATGGCAACGGGCCAGGCAACCGACAACGGCCTCACTCAAATCCCCTGCATCATCGTCAACGGCAACGGGCGCCGCTTTGTCTGCGAGGACGCGACCTACGCCTATCAGTATCGTGCGATTTTCCAGCAGGAGATGCAGTTGGGAAAGCCCACCTACATGGTCATGGATCAGAACATGGTCGAGCAGGGGGTGGGCCCTTGGGCGCTCGATCCCAATGCGGCCGTGGCTGAGGGCACCCTCCTCAAGGGCGAGAGCCTCGAGGAGCTCGCCGCTGCCATGGGAGTGCCTGCTGCCAATCTCACCCGCGCATTCCAGGGATGGAACGAAAGCGTTTCGCAAACGGGGCAGGATGAGGAGTTTGGGCGCAACACGCAGCTGATTGAGCTCAACAAGCCGCCCTACTATGCTCACAAGAACGTATCTGCGAACCTCGGCTCGCTCGGGGGTCTCAAAATCAACGCTTCTTGCGAGGTCGTTGGCATCGACGGAGAGGTCATTCCGCACCTTTGGGCTGGCGGCATGAATTCGGGCGGTTGGTATGGAGGTTATTACCCAGGATCGGGTACTTCGTTGACCGGGGGATTGGTGCTTGGCCATATAGCGGGAGAGAGCGCGGCGGCCTCGTCCTCCTGGTCCTGATCGCATCCAGCTGCAGGGTGGTTTGGAGAGCCGGGAGCCTGCACCTCCCGGCTCTAGCCCGTGGACGGTCAGACCAGGTGCTGCTATGATCCGGTCAGGGAATCGCAGGGGAGGTCGGTGGAATGGTGGAGCAGGCGGCAGGGCATTGGACCCAGGTGGCTTCGGACGAGCTGTTTCGAGGATGGAAGCGATGGGTGAGTTTCGCCTGCATCTGGGCCTGGTCGTGCCTGTCCATCTGGCTGGCCACCAAAGGCGGCGTGTTCCAAGCCCTGCCTTCGGTGCTTTCCCTTCCCAATGAAGTGGTGCTCATTGCCACTTCCGTGACGCTGCTGATCGTGCTTCTCGCCTCAAGCCGCATCGCGTCCATCATGCGCTCGCGGTGGCTCATGGGGCTGGCGGGTGGTTTGCTGCTTGGCGGATCCTGTCTCTATGCGGCGGGCGCCCTGAATGGATCGGTCGGCCTGGTGGCGGCTGGGATGGCGATGGGGGGCGCCTCGATAGCCCTTTTGAAGGTTGGCTGGGGCGAGATGTATTCGCGCATGGGCTTGCTCAGGTCGCTCGTGTCCCTTTCCTATGCGCTTATCGCCTCGTCTGCCTTCGCCCTCATTGTGAGCGATCTTCCGGAGCCGGTTCTGGTTGCGTTGCTCGTGGCGGTTTCTCTGCCTTGCGCGCCGCTGGCATACCGAGGGGGCGCCGAGCTGGAGGAGACTGACATCCCCGCAGACCATGGCGGTAATCTCGCCTTCTCGCCGGCGTTGCTCATCCTGCCGATCATGGTAGGGCTATCCTATGGGCTCATGAAGGGCATGCTTCCTTCCATTGCTGAGCAGATGGGCCAGCCGGTCGGCAGCATGCTGCTCGTGGGAGGCGGGGTGGCGGGCATTGCCCTGCTCGCCTTTTCCTATGGTCTCGATGATCGTTTCGGTCCGGCCCAGATCTATTCCATCGGGCTCATTTTCGTGGTGGCGGGCCTCGTCATGATAGCGTCGGGGATTCCTCCCCTGGCGGCATCGTTGCTCGTGCACGACACCGGCTTCTCGATATTCTACTTCTTCATGATTGTCTACTGGGGCGATCTTTCGCGCAGGACGGGCATGCCGATCGTGCGCATCTATGCGGCGGGCTACTTTTGTTTTCAGGGCATCCAGGCACTCATGAGCGTCGTCGGATTTGCGGTGTCCGAGGGGTCGTTCTTCGATGGCGCCGACATGATGCTCGTGCTCTCGGCGGTCCTCGCCATCTTCATAGCGTCCCTCCTCCTGTTCGGGGATGGGCGTTCGCCGGTGCGCCGTTGGCTCGTCGCCCAGGAGCCGGCGACTGAACAGGGAGACGCCGTTTCCGAATCCTGCTATGTCCTCGCCGAGAGGCATGGGCTCTCTCCGAGGGAGCGCGAGGTGCTCGCGCTCCTGGCGCGCGGCCGCAACGCTCCTTCCATAGCACGGGTGCTCTGCATATCGCCGGATACGGCAAAGAGCCATATCAAGAACATCTACCGGAAGGCATCGGTTCACAGCCAGCAAAACCTCCTTGATCTCCTTGATGGCAAAGGGGAGCAGGGCGATCGGGCCGAGCTTTCGGCCCGATGAGGGGCTTCGGCGCAGCTCAGGGACAAGCTGCGCCGAAGCGGATGGATCCTAAAGCTGCGCGGCGTTCCTGCCGGCGAAGCGGCCGGAAGTGTATGACCAGTTCAGGCCGCATCCTCCAGCAGGGTAGTCGTCGTAGATGAACGTGCCGCAACACACTTCTCCAGCCGAGTAGAGTCCCGGGATGGGGTCTCCGTCGACGTCGAGCACGTGAAAATCGGTGTCGACGCGATATCCGCCGAAGCTGCCGTGGGTGCATACGCCCATGCGAAGCAGGTAGTAAGGAGGCTGCACGAGGGGCACAAGCTGCTCGGCCTTTTTCTTGAACTGAGTGTCGGTTCCTTGTGCGGCCAGGGCGTTGTAGGAGTCAAGCGTGTCCTGCGATGCTTGGCCGTCCACGCCAAGTTGAGTGGCGGCAGCGGCCAGCGTGTCTCCTTTGGCAAACACGCCTTGCTTGAGCCCGAATTCAAATTTCGATCGCAGATCGTCGTCGAGCGCATCGACCATGGCCTGATCGTACACCGCATAGAAATGCTGGTCGTCAAAATGGGCGACGTCGTAGTAGATGTCGTGGGTCTGTCCGCCTTCGTTCGCAAAGCGATGGCCCGACTTGTCAACCCAAAGGGCTTTGCTGCTGATGAGCTGCGACTGGCCAGGCTCAACCTCGCAGGCCAGAATGCCGTTCGTTCCGCCATGGCCGACATAGTCGGCCCCAATGTCCAGGCCCATTCGCAGTCCTTCGCCTGTGCATCCCACGCCGACCTCGGTGTAGACGTCGACGTAGTCGGGCATGTAGGTTTCGATCATGGATGCATTGCGGCAGAAGCCCCCCGAGGCTATGATGACGTTGCGCGCCTCGTAGCGCACGAGGTCGCCATGTCCCGGCCTCGATCCCACGCGTGCAAGCACGCCCTCAACCCGCCCCTCATCGTTGACGACAAAGGACTCCACTGCTCTGTTGAAGTGGAAGGAGACGCCGTGTTCCGTTGCGTATGCCGTGACGGCACGCAGTGCGTCCATGGCATTGTGGGCACAGTTGTGGCCACGCGCAACGGTGTCCTTGCCCTTCTTCGACACCGTTTCCTTGAAGGGCACTTGAAGGTCTTCGGACAGCCAGTCGATCGTCTCCCCGAAATGCTCTGCGCAGAACCGTTGCATGTCTGCATCGAGCTTGTCTCCTCCGCGCGAGAGGAAATAGGTCAAGAGACCTTCCGGATCGTCTTCGATTCCCGCTCGCTTCTGCAGTTGCGTTCCCGCTCCGTAGAGGGTCCCGAGCGCGAGGGTGCTCGAGCCGCACAACTGTGGCATCTTTTCGACAAGGATGGTCTGGGCTCCCTGTGCAGCGGCCTGGCCGGCTGCCGTCATGCCAGCCCCGCCTCCGCCGATGACCAGCACGTCGCACGACACGGTGTTCGATGCCTCCTGTGCAGCGGCCTGCTTTGGCGTGCATCCAAACAGCCCGCCCAGGCACAGCGCCGCGGCTGCGCCGCCGATCCCCTTTGCAAACTGCCGCCGTGTCAGGCTCTTTGCTATGCCTGAAGTGCTGCGCGCATCTTCGGACGCGACGCGCGCGATAGAAGTTTCTTGCATGATGTTCCTCCCATAACCTGCTTTCCGGGTTATTGCCCGGTCTCTCTTCTTCTTGGACGTTACGCTGCCTGAACATGCGATTCCAGCCCATAAACGGGTGAAAAACGCGTCGATCACCCGGAAGGTGTGAAGGGTGACGTCCGCGAGCGGCGTGCCGAATGGGCTATACTTTGCAGAGGATCTGATCACATTGACTGCCGCCATCCATGAATTGAGGTTTCCGCATGTCCTCTGCTTTATCGGAAACAGGACATATCGAGCCTCCGTCATCCGATGCCCGGAATCCGTTCTCATGTTTTGCCGCCTTGTCTCGCGGAGGGCTCTTGAACTGTTTTCTGGGACTTGCCGCGACGCGCGTATGGCTGCAATGTATCCTGTTCGGCTCGTACACGCAGAGCGACGATGGCGTGTTCACGATAGTCAGCAACTTTGCGTATGGCGCCGTCATGTTGGTCGGCGCGTTCGCCGCGTGGAGAAGGCCGTTCTCAAGGCGTGGACAAAGAAGCGTGGCATGGGCGGGGTTTGCCCTCATGACGTTTTCGACTCTTGCGGTCATGGCGGGAAAGGAGATGGGCCTTGACGGGGTCCTTTTCACTGCCTGCATCGTGGCCGGCATGGGCGGCGCGCTCGGCGGGGCTATGTGGACGGTCGCCTATGTTCGATTGAACATGCACCAGGCGGTCCTGTTTGGGTTCCTCTCGTTGGCGCTGGGATCGTTAGGCGGCCTGGTGGTGGGCTTCCTTCCTGAGATGCTGGGCTATACGGTGAGCCTTTTCATGCCGCCCGTCGCCCTGCTCTGCTATCAGCGTGCCATGCGCGTTGACGTTGGTTCGCAGGTCGCTCCGCTCCCCGTCTACGATGAGGAGCCCCGTTCCACGATACTTTTTATATTTGGCGGCATTGCGGTGTTTGGTCTCGCGCTTGGCCTGTCTCGAGGGTTTCCTGCAGGTGAGCCGGTTGTCTTTGATCCGTTGCTGCGCGTTGTCCATCAGGTGGGCGTCATCGCGCTGAGCCTGTTCGTCGTCTGGTGGGCGGTTCTGCGCTGCAAGCGTCTGAGCTTTTCGTTTCTCTGGCGCATCGAGATATTTGTCGCGGCAGGCGGCATGCTCATCCTTTCGGCGTTTCCCGGGACTCTGACTGGGCTGGCCATCGCAACGGTCAACATCGCCGACACCTTCATGCTGGGGGTGCTCTGGGTGACCATGCAGGACGTGAGCCGCCATACGACCGTGCATCCCTATGCAGTCTATGGGTTTGCGTGGGCCACGCGCATTTTTTCCCGCAATATCGGTCGCGTGTTGATCATTGCGGTTGGCGCGGTTTCTCCAGCCGTCACCACCATTGTGGGCGTTGTCATGTTTGCGCTCGCAGTGAGCATGGCGTTTTTGCTTTCTGACGGCATCCCCCGCGTTCGCGCATTGTTTGACGAGCCATGCGAGACGGTGGAGGGGAAAGGCGGTCCGCTCCCGACGTCGGCCGCGTCCTCGGAGTCTCAATTCAGGCCGCATGTGGGGGACGGCTTCGTCTCTGAAGAGGCGCTGAAGTCTTACGCCCCTCCGTCTCATGAGAAGTTTGAGCAAGCTGCGGAAGCGCTGAGAGCTTGCTACGGGCTTTCGGAGAGGGAGATGCAGATAGCGTTGCTCATCGCGCAGGGGCGCAGCAAGGCTCATATCGCGGATCAGCTTTTTGTGACGGAGAACACCGTGAGGACCCATGCGAAGAATGCCTATGCCAAGCTCGACGTTCATTCGAAGCAGGAGCTCATCGATTTGTTCGAGGCGCAGCTTTCCCTTTGACGGATGTGCCTCTCGGCGGAGGGGAAGCTGCGCTGGAACAGGCAGCCTGCCGCAGGGAAGCTTCCCTGCGGCAGGCTGATTGAGCGGCGGCGTGTGATCTTTCTCGGCGGCGGTTAGCTCAGATAGTCAGTGGCCGAGTTCGCCGATCCGCGTCCTGAATTGATGTTGTTGGCGTTGGCCCCTCCGCCGACATTGATGGTGTAGACGTTGCGCCAGAGGTTGTAGCCGCTGTTGACGCCTGCAGCGTAGAGCCCCGGAATGGGATTCTTGTCATTGTCGAGCACCTCAAACTTGCGGTTGGAGAGCACTCCGCCAAACGTGACAAGCAGGGCGTAGTGGAATCGGCAAAGATAGAACGGTCCCGTTGCGATCTTCTTCATCTGGGCGGGATCCTTGCCGAAATCCCGATCGTCGCCTTGATCGCACAGCTCATTGTAGCGATTGACTGTTTCCATGAACGTCGCCTCGTCCAACCCGAGGTTTCCGGGAAGGTCTTCGAGCTTGTCGGCCTTGAAGATGTCCTTGTTGGTGTTGTCGGACACTTGCTCTTCCCATACCGATGCCAATTCGGCGTCACCTGCGGTCACCGAATCAAAGATAGCCTGATCGAAAACCATATAGGTGTTCTCGAAGTTGAGCGTGGGCTGACACTGGATCTCCATGTTTTCTGAAGCCAGGTCCTCTCCCACAAAACGCTCCGCCTGCTCGTTGACCCAGAGGAAGGGACCGCCGAAACAGATGACGAACGCAAGGCTGCCCATGGGGTCGAGGGTGCCCACCGTGTTTGTCATGGCAAAGGCGGATTCCGCCATGGTGTCTTTTGCGCCCGCATCCCTCATGGCCATCTGCAGGCCGTCTCCAAGCGACGTCGGCATGCCGATGAGCACGATCTGCTCGGGATCGAACCCACGCTCGACAAGGAGGTCGTCGTTGGCGGAGAACCCTCCGTCTGCAAGAATGACTGCGCCGGCATTGACTTGGATGTGTCCTTCGTCGTTTGATGCGTAGACGCCCTTGACCACGCCGTCTTCAACGATGAGGGACTCACCGGTTGTATTGAACAGGAACTCCGCTCCGACTTCTTCGGCCTTGGCGGTCATGGGCGGAACGTATCCCGTCTTGCCTCGGCCGCCCTTGAACCAATGGAAGGCCTGGAACGTTGAATTCACGCCGATTTCGCCGTATTCGGAGACGTTCTCGAACTCCACGCCTTGTTCGACAAGCCAGTCCACATTGGGACCTGAGGCGGTGATCATGTCGCGGTAGGCCGGGCCATTCGCGCGATACTGGGATGCTTTCAGCTCGTCGTGCATCACGTTGCCCGTGTGGACTTCGATGCCTCGCTCGGCTTGCAGCTTCGAACCCACTCCAAAGACGCCCTCAATCCCGACGGCGCCGCCTCCGGTTGCACCCGTTGCCTCGAGAACCAGGATTTTCTTGCCGTTGAGGCCGGCTTGGACTGCGGCTGCCAGCCCAGAGGACCCTGCCCCGATGATGCAGATGTCCGTGTCGTACGTCTGCTTGATGTCGGTGGGAACCTGCGATCCTTCCGACTTTGCTGCTTCCGGCGCTGCCCCGGAGGGGCTGCAGGCGGCCAATCCGCCCATGGCCGCGGCTGAGGCGGTGGCAAATGCCGCCGCCTTCAAGAAACTCCTACGGTCGAGTGATACGATTTCCTTCATGACGACTCCCTTCATTCCTTGACTCCCCGATTGTCTCCCTGGCCTTCCGGCAACCATTTTTTGTGACTCTTTGGTAAACGTCCGGTTGCCGTTATAATGACCGACGACTAAGGTAGGTGTTCGGGTTGGATCGCTGATCACCTTTCGGGACCAGGGTTTGCTGAAAGCATCACCTCAAACAGGTGAGTGCTTTTTGAGCAGGCCAAGGGGAGGCAGAGATGAAGCTGGATGGGGAAGGTCGGGACGGGGAGCAAGTTCCCGTTCTCATGGTTGTCGGGCTTGCCTGCTTCCTCGCATGGACTCATGCCTCGTTTTTCGTGCCTGCCGTCACGCGATCTTCACCTTCTGGCTTCGACGGCATCTGGCTGCTCAGCAATGTCGTGACTTTGGGAATTCTGGGTGTGATTATGGCGCTCAGCGCTTCAATCGACAAAGCGGTGCAGAAGAGGAGTTTTCTGATCGCCGTCGCAGCGATGGCGGTGGCAGGCACTGCGGTTCTCAACTATGGGTTGATGGCGGACAGCGAACTCCTGGCGCATGGGGGAAGCCTTGCGGCATCGGTTTCGAACATGGGAATGATGGTGATGTGGGCCCAGGGCTACCGCACTGTTCCCTCTGCATCCTCGCGAAAGTATGTGACGCTTGTTGCCATGGGGGCCAGTTGCGCTCTCTACCTGATCGTGCTCGTGACGCCTCCGGCGGTGTCTGCCGTTCTCGTTGCGGGGCTTCCTGCCGCCTCGGGTTTTGCTTATGCCCGCTATCGCCGAGGTGCAAAAGGGCAGCTTGTTCAGAAAAGGCCGGCTAAAAAATTCACGCGCTCTCGGCTGCTGTTTGCAACGCTCGTGTTCTTTTTCATCATCTCTGTCCCTTTGAATTTCCTGAAGACGGTCTCATCTTCGTCGAGCTCGTCCTTCGTTGACGATATGGGCGTGACGATGGCTCTGACTCTGGTCGTTTTTTCGGCCGCCTGCGCCCTTGAGGTTTTTGCCGACCGCCGCGGCACGACACTCGTCCCCTTTATCATTATGGTGTTTTTCACGCTTTCGCTCGTCTCCCTGATGGTCCTCCCGATAGGCGTCGGCGATGTGGCGCCCGTCTTTGTGTTTGCGGGATACTACCTGTTTGTGTCAATGATGTACTACGAGATGGGTTCTATCATTTTCACCACCGACGTGTCTCCGTCTTGGATTTTCGCGCTTGGATCGCTCGCTAACGCATGTGGTCTCATCCTTGGCGCACTGCTCGGTTTCGGTTTCAGCTCCATTGCTCCGCCCTACACGGCGGCGGTGACTTTGGGCATCACCTATGCGGTGATCGTCTCGGTGTTCGTGTTTCTGCCCAACAGCGCCTACCGTATCTTCGTGGCTCGGGTTCCTCTTGAGATCGAGACTCCCGAAAATATTCTGGTGGAGGCCATCGAGCAAGGGTGCCGCAGTCTTGCCGTTGCCTGCGAGCT
This sequence comes from Actinomycetes bacterium, assembly GCA_023429565.1. GTDB lineage: Bacteria > Actinomycetota > Coriobacteriia > Coriobacteriales > Eggerthellaceae > JAEWQO01. The sequence goes on along the minus strand of JAEZDJ010000089.1, from coordinate 29,038 downwards.
TTCCTCGAGGGAAGAAGAAGTGTTGTCCTATATTGCGCGGGGGCGCACCCTTCAGACCATAGCCGACACCATGTACCTGTCTCTCAACACCATCAAGACCCACGTCAAGCACATCTATCAGAAGTGCGGGGTTCACAACCAGGAAGAGCTTATGATGAAGTTGGAAGATGTCTATCGGCAGTAGGGCATCGCTTGGCGGATGGGGGCACGGATCGCTGAGGGATCGTCATGTGGGCTGTTTTATACGGCCTTTTGGGCAGGTAGGTTCTGGCAAGGATGGAAAGGGATGGGGAATGGAATGCCGGTGAAGACGGGTGAGCGCTTTGCTTGGGGGCGGGGCTGGGTTCCTCCCCTCCGCCACTTTGGCTGGGCTTTGCTTTTGGCTTGGGTGTTCTGCGTTTTCTACACAAATGCCGTGGAGGGATATTCTGGCAGGCTGTGGGCAGAGGCGCGTCCGGGAGACGAGGCTATCCAGATATTTTTCAGTGGGCTGCCCGTGTTCATGTCCGTCGTCACGCTTGCGCTCATTGTGGGCTTGGAACGACGCTTGGGTTCACCGGGAGACCACCGTGTGCTGTTTTGGGTGGCTCCCCTTGCCACCGCCCTTTCCACCCCGTTTCTGTTCCTGATGGGGGACGGCTACCTCTCCTCCCTCCTTCTTTTCGTTTTCGGGTCCGTGCTCACCGGATTCGGCAGCGGCTTCATGTGGGTGATGTGGGGGCAATACTATGCGCAATTGCCGCAGGAGGAGGTTGAGCGCCTTGCTCCGGCATCGGCTATCATCGCTGCGATCTGCGTGCTCGTGGTCTCTTCGATGAGCGGATGGATTGCTCTGGCCGTCGTCACGGCCTTCCCCCTCCTTTCGGGCTTGAGCCTGGCCCTGTCATGGCGTGGGGGGAACGGGGTGGCAGGAGGCGGGGCCAATGATCGCAGCGCGCAAGAGACTGTCGTGCCAGCTGGGCGCGAGGAGCCTCAACGCCCTCTTGTTGCGCTGAGGCATATGGGACGTGGAGGCTTCGGGATACTGCTGGCTTGTCTGTTCGTGTGCTTCTCCGGGACCTTCTGGACGGCGGAGGACACGCACGCGTGGCCTTTTCAAGTCGCCTTGATCGCAGGCATCGCTTTCATGGCAATCATTTCCTTTGCTTCCACGGTCGGCCCGCGACGAATTTCCATATCCTTTCTCTACCGTTGGATGTGCCCCGTTCTGGTCGTCGCATTCGTCGCCCTCATTCTCGGCGGGGTTCCCGACGGAGCGTATGTCGCCTATGCCATCTCGCTGGCTTCACGCTTCGCCTTTTGCCTTATCACGCAGATGTTTTTTGCACGGTATGCCGCAAGTGGCAAGGCCGGCGCGGTTCAGGCGTTCGGATTCGGGTGGATTTTCGTGCACTTGGGTGATTTCCTCGGGGTTTTGCTGTCCGTCTTCGTGGATGGCGCCCTGATCGCCGGCTCCGTCGGGGTTGAACAGGTGGCTGCCGTGTCGATAGCCGTTCTGGTGATCGGAACCATGTATGTCCTGAACGACGAGAAGAGCTTCACGCTCGATTTCTCCGATGTCGCTCCCGACGGCCGATGCCTTCGCCAGCCAGCTTTGGGGCATGGCGAGGATTCCGTCGTGCAAGAGGGGGAGGGGCAGGGCTTGTCCGAGCGTATAGCCCTCGTTGCCCGCGAGCATGATTTGACTCCCCGCGAAGTCGAGGTCTTCGGTTTGCTGGCACGGGGACGATCCGTTCCTTACATACGGGATGCCCTTGTCATATCCAAGGAGACCGCGTCCACCCATACCAAGCATGTGTATTCGAAACTGGGCATACATTCTCGCCAAGAGCTCATCGACCTTGTCAGCTGACTGACGGAGGCGAGGGAAGACGCCCGAGGGAAGACGGACCCGCTCCCCCCGGGGGAGCGGGTCCGTACGGTTGGTGCCGTTGAATGGATCAGATCACGCCGAGGGCGTGTTTTGCGGCGATGCGCGCAAAGGTTGCAGTCCGTCCGGCGTTGAGGCCCGTGAAGTTGCTGGGATAATTGTGGGGGTAAAATCCTCCCTGGTCGTTGCCGCAGACATACAATCCCTCAATGGGATTGCCGTCTTTGCGCAGGGGCTGGCTGTTCGTGTCGGTGATGACTCCGTGGATGGTCACGAGCAGCGCGCCGGCCATGCGGGCGGCATAGTAGGGTGGCTCGTTTACGGGGGACAGGCGGTAGGCCGGTTTGCCGAAGTCGGTGTCCTCGCCTGCAACCGCAAGGCCGTTATAGCGATCGACGGCCGCCTTGAACGTGGCTGTTTCGTCGGCGTTGAGGCCCATGGCCGCGGCGAGTTCGTCAAGGGTGTCGCACTTTTTGAGAGAACCGTTCTCTAGGCGTGGCTCAAGCCAGAATGAATCGAGGTGCTCCTTGCTCAGCGCCTCGCAGTCGTAGACGTCGGCATTGAATGCCGTGCCTGACGGAGCGGGAGTGAGGCGTGAGCATCCGCCCGTGTCAAAGCGCTGGATGTCTTCCCAATAGCTTCCGTCCCACACGGTCCAGGAGAAGTGCCCCGGTTGGTTTGCCCCGGCGGCATAGCTCATGGGGTAGCATTGGTCTTCGTTCATGAAACGCTCGCCGCGTGCATTCACGTGCAGGAACGGTTGGCTTCCCGGCAGAAAGATGTCGCCCGTGTAGGAGCCGTCGAATTCGGTGTCGTCGGACATGATGCCACGGTTCCAAATCATGCAGGCGCCACCGGCCTCGAGCTCGGCCCCGGCCCAGAGAGCCATGCGAATCCCGTCCCCCTCTTCGGTCACGCTGCTGTTGAGAACGCACCAATTGGAGTTTCCGGGGCAAAGGTCCGCCAGCATCTCGGGATTCGCTCCGTAGCCTCCCGTGCATATGATGACGCCCTTGGCTGCGTTCACCTGTAGCAAGCCTCGGTCTTGGGACTGGGCAATCACGCCTGTCACCTTGCCCGAGTCGTCCTGCACAAGCTGCTGGGCAGGAGCCATGAACAGTATTTCCCCACCGAGCTCCTCGTAAACCTCGCGCATCTTTTCCAGGTGCACGTATGCCCCGTAATTCGGCCCATCGGGATTGTATTCGTCCAGGCAGGGGTTGTAGCACATGGCTGGGTAATAGGCGTGCGGATCGTCTGGCTTATGCCACTCAAAGGGGAAGAGCATCCCCTTAGGTTCGAGCGTTGCTTTCATCCATTCGATCATCTCGCCAGATTTTTCGGCCCAAGTCTGGTACATGAGCATGTTGACGTCGCCCGCTTGGGTCATGTTGGCATGGTTCAGCAGGGTTGGAACGTCTTCATGATGGTCTGGCTCGAGGCTTGCGTTGAGTGCTCCGATGGCTTCGCGGGCAGAAGCGATGTTCCCTCCCTTTTCGAGCACGATGACCTTGGCCCCGTTCTGGGCAGCTGTCGTTGCTGCGACGAGGCCTCCGTTGCCGGCCCCTACAATCACCAGGTCTGCCTCCAACGTTTCCGCCAGATCGGTGATTGGCTCAGGTTTGTCGCGCCACGACTGCGCCGTTTCCGTGCTTTGCGCCTGGGTGCTCTCCGCTTGTGAGCGGGGGGCGCATCCGGCGAGCGCTCCGGTGGCGGCGAGCGCACCTGCGGCTCCCATGCCTGTCAGAAAGCTGCGTCGAGATATGGTTGTTCCTCCCATGATTCCTCCCTTTGTCGTTCATCAGGACGAACCAACCATAGGGGGCTTCGGAAGGGGGGTCATCGCGCGATTGCGGGTATTTATCCCCGTAAAGGGCTCGGTGAGGCAAATACCCGGAAACAGGTGAGCACGTGAAACGGAGGACGGATGCCCGTGTTTGCGAGGATGGGCCATCCTGATGAGCGAGGGGCGATTGGTGGGGAAGTCGTCGATTCATCCCGTCGTTTGATCGTGCTGCTGCGTCTCGGCGGGCTGTGCCGAATCGGGGGTGGTTCCCGCTTCGGCGATGCCGGCATCCTTCCCAACGAAAAACGCGATGAGGGCAACCGTCATGAGGGCACAGAGGATACCGAGGGCGTAGAGTGCCACGGCGTTGCGCCGAGACGTCTTTTTCTTTCGAAAGATAGCACGTCGTTCGCCAACATAGATGGTGTTGGTAAGTCTTGCATAGGGATTGTCTGCCAAAGGGACGCCTGGCAAATGAAGCGAGGGAGACTGTGCTGATTGGCGGAGGGAGAGAGGGGGCTGGATGCACGCACCGGAAAAGGTGCGTGTACGCTTGCGGGGTTTTGGTCGATCCATGTGCTCTTGCATCATGTCCGCCCTCAATTACATCGTGTGCGTATGCCTCAATGCACCAAGTATAGTGCCTCAGAAATTTTTTGCACACTATAAGCGGGCATAGACGCCGTGGGTGCCAAAATGAAACCCGCCTGAAACCGGTAGGTGACGTTTTCAGAAGCACCTTGTTTTGAAAGCGGGGGCATGGGGGATGGGAACAGGGCGGGACGGGAGTTGATTCGAAGAAAAGCGGTCGACCAGGGAAAGAGGCCGACCGCTTGAGGGAGACGAGAGCCACCTGAGGGAGGGGGAGGGGGCGGCTCTGTCTTTGCGAGTTGTCAGGTGGCCGACGCGGCTGGCCGGCGTTTGCCACCTGCCGCGTCGGGTTTGCTATTTTTCAGCGAGGAATTCGCCGACCAGATAGCCCCAGGTTATGCAGCGGCCCTGCGAGTTGCCAGGAACGTTGATCGGGTAATCCACTGCGTAGAAGTCGCCGGAAACGTTGCCGACGGCGTAGAGGCCCTCGACTGCGGTTCCCTCGGAGTCGGTGACAGCAAGGTCGGTGTTGACCTTGAGTCCGCCAACGGTGGCGAGCACGGCCGGCAGCGCCTTCATAGCGTAGAAGGGGGGCTCTTTCACCGGGGTGAGGAACACTGCCTCCTTGCCGAAGTCAGGGTCAGCTCCGGCTGCGCACAGCTCGTTGTAGTGCTCGATGGTTCCCAGGAACGCATCCTCGGGAAGGCCGCACTGCTTGGCAAGGTCCTCAAGCGTGTCGGCCTTGAATCCGGTGCCAGCCTCGACGGCTGCGTCGACGGACTTCTGTCCTGCAACCGGATCCCATGAACCGGAGCCGAGCGTGCGGAACGTGTCCCAGAACATGCCGCCGCCATAAGGCAGGCCGGCCAGGTTGTCCGTCGTCCAATTGGCGTCGAAGATGGAATAGCCGCATTGGTCGGGCTGACGCAGGTAGGTGAGGGACTTGCCGTTGACCCATGTCGCCTCATTGAAGAAACGTTCGCCATTCTGGTTGACGGACAGGAAGGCGGACTGCTGATAGGCTCCGGCCTGCGGATGCAGCATCGGGGGGAAGTCGCCTTCCTGCATGGCTCCACCGGCCCACAGCCCCATCTTGTGGCCGTCGCCCGTGTTCTGTCCAATGGGGGTGTAGAGCTTGGCGTTGCAATGGGAGATCTCGGGTGCGTAGTACTCGAGCATCTCTTGATCGCCGACGATGTCACCGGTGGCCAGCACGACGCCCTTGCTTGCCTTGTACAGCACGTACTTGCCGTCGGCATTTTTGGCGATGGCGCCCACAACGGTGTCGCCATCCTTCTTCAGCTGCTCGACGGTGTTGTCGAAATAGTACGTTGCGCCGGCTGCCTGCGAGTCTTCGAACATGAGCTTCGTGGCATCGCGGGACCAGTCGCGTCCTGCTGCCTGCTCGGGTCCTCCGAAGAACACGTGGTAGCCCGGAACGTCGGGGAACTCAGGATCGCGAGAATAGCCGTCCCACAGAAGCACCTGCACGCCGCCCTTTTCGCACTTGTCGATAACCCAGTCCATGGCTTCGCCTGAGCGATTGAAGTACAGAGAGAGAAGCTGTTCGTTGATGCGGGTTCCGCAACAACGCGTCCAATACTTCTGCGCTTGGGCTCTGTCGATGGACAGGCCGGCAGCCCTGATGACCTTTGAGTCGATGACGCCCATGCCGTAGCCACGTCCCGACCAGGTCGAGCCGCGCTCGACGACGCTCACGCTCAGGCCGTGCTCGGCTGCCGAACATGCCGAAGCGATGCCCGACATTCCGGAGCCCACGACGACGACCTCGGACTCGATCGTCTCGGAGATTTCGGATTCTGCGATTTCTGCTGGTGCGGTGAACCATGACGGTTCGCCCGATGAGGTTGAGCCGGCCGAGGTGCTCCCCGAACCCGTCTCTGTCTTTGCCTGGGGTGCACATCCGGCAAGGCCGAACGTTCCCGCCATTGCGGTTGCCAAGGCAGCCGCGCCTGCTCCCTGTAGGAAGAATCGACGGTCGATTCCCTTCCCCGTAGCGTTGTTCTCCATTTCTTCCCTCCTGCTTTCATCACCTATACATCTGCTTTTCAGCTCGCTTGAGCCTGCCTAAGTGTATGGGCGTGCCAAGGGAGCGTCTAGCCCTGTTGCATGTTGTTTCAGGGTTGTCAGCGGGGGGACATATTTTGGGTTGTTTTAAAATAGTGCCTGATGAGAAGCTTTATCGTTAGACGTTTGACATGGTATTCGCTCGACGTGTGAAAGGAATTCTGATAGATTGCATGTAAGGGATGGGAGAACAACGTGTCAGTCAATCGTGCTCAGAGATTGCTCAGGGGGCTTAGGTTCCATCATCTAGGATTCTGCTTCTTTTGGGCAGTCTCCTTCGTTGTGCTGTCGGGGTTGCAGGGTTCACCGGATTACAGCGACATCGGACACCTCTACATTTTGGTCGAGCAGCTGGTGACTCTGGGGGCCGTGGTCGTGTGCTCACTGCTTTTCTGGAAGCGGTCGGCCGTGCTGCCCCATTCCCTGGCCCTCGTGGCGGGATTCGCGTTGAGCGGCGGCGCGCTGCTGTACTTCCTCACCTTCCATCTCGGCTACAACGATGCCTTTATGGCAACGGCGGCTGGCGTGCTGATCGGGTGTGCGAACGGACTCTTCTTCCTTCTGTGGCAAACGTTCTTTGTGACCGAGGGGCAGCAGCGGGCCATCATCTACATACCTCTTTCGGCCGTGCTCTCCATCTTGCTCTACAGCCTTGTCCTGCTGCTTCCCCCCGTGGCCCTCATATTCGTCTCTGTTGTCGCGCTTCCGTTCCTGGCGATGTTCACCCTGAACCGCAGTCTCGCTGAAATTGAGATGTACCCGATCACCCCGCTTGACCGCAAAGCCCTTGGGAGCGTTGTCGGAGACCTCTGGAAGCCCGTGTTCTGCGTGTGTTCGATCGGATTCGTTTGGAAGCTCGTGTCACAGATATCGGCTCCGCCCGCTGCCTCGGGAGACCCTTCTGCTGTCATGGTTTTGGTTGGGTTCGGGGCCGCGGGTTTGCTGGTGGCGGTGTTCGAGTTGTTTTCATCGCGGGGTTTCGAGATCCTGCGCATCTATCAACTATTGTTTCCCATCATCACCGGCATCTTCCTTCTGCCGACGTTCTTTGGATCGAGCTACAACCCCTTTTTGACAGGCATCTTGATGTTCGGCTTCGAGACGGTGAACTTGCTCCTGCTCGTGACGTGTGCTGTGTATACCGCTCAGAAGATGTATTCGCCCATAGCGCTGTATGGCCTGTGCGTTGCCCCGACGCTTGCCTTCATGACGGCGGGGGATGTCTTGGGATCGGTGCTGACTCCCATCTTCGCTTATGACTTTGCCTATGTGGTCAACGTGCTGTTCGTATGCATCTATCTGCTTTCCGTCGTCCTGGTCATGGTGTCGAGGGGCAAACGCCCCAAGACCATCGCCGTGCCCGCCGAGGATGAGCTCGTGCTTGACGACGATGTCTCCGTCAGGGTTGGACGGGCCTCCGATGGTGCGGGGAGCGTCTTGGGGGGCGTGTCGTCCGAGGGAGGTCTGCATGACGCCGGTGCGCCTCTTTCATCGGAGTCGATTCCTCTCGGCGGTTCCGGAGAGGCGGCTTCCGTTGATCCGGCACCGTTCTCGTTTTTTAGGGAGAGGGGCCTTTCTCCTCGCGAGATCGAGGTTGCCTGCCTCCTTATGCGAGGACATAGCATTGCCGCCATAGCGCGCAAGCTGTTCATTTCCGAAAACACCACGCGCGGCCACACGAAGAGCATCTACAAGAAACTGGATGTGCACGCGCGTCAGGAGCTCATCGACATGGCTGAGGGCGGCTTTTGCTGAGTGCGTGATTCGCAACGCGGCCAAGAGGTGCGAATGATCGTGGTATTGGCGGGGCATGGGGACGGTGACAAAGCATTAACCGTGTTGTAACGGATATCCGCCGAGTTCTCATGCTTCTTTTGCTGCACCGGCGCACTTTGCGTTGACGGCGTATTCTCCAACAGGGGAAATGCAGATCGTCACATAAAAAAAGGGGGTGCAATGCCGCTAATTCCCCCCAAATGGGTGATAGGTTTTTTGTCGCTTGAAGGTTAGTATGTCCGTGGTAAAGTACTTGTGTCTTCGGAATGGGGTCGATTGATGCCATGAAGAAGCGAAAGTACAGGCGAACGATTGACACGAAAGGGGGTTTGGAAAATGAACGAAGAAGAAACCAAAGTGGAAACCGCTGCCGAGGCCTCTGAGACTGACGGCTCCGTCGCTACGGAGGCTGCTCCCAAACGAAAAGGCAAGAAGTGGCCGATTATCGTCGGAGTCGTTGCGGTCGTCGTGATTGTGGCTGGTGCCGGCTTCTGGGTTTGGCATGAGCAGCCGAGCTTCTGCAACGCTATCTGTCACACGCCGATGGATCCGTATCTGCCGACGTACGAGGCGGAACCGGGTCAGCCTGCAGTTGACAAGTGGGGCAACGAGGTCGCGGATGCCAGCAGCATGTTGGCGCCCATGCACCGCGTTAATGCAGATGCGACATGCATGAGCTGCCATGTCCCGACGCTGAGCGAGCAGGTCAACGAGGCGGTCTCGTGGGTCTCAGGAAACTACGTCAACCCGCTTGAAGAGAAAGACCTCAAGCAGCTGACGGCCGCTCGCGGCGTTGATCCCGACGAGTTCTGTCTCAACGAGTCCTGTCACAACATGACGCGTGACGACCTCATCGCATCTACGGCGGACATGAAGTTCAATCCGCATGTGGCCCAGCATGGCGAGCAGGAGTGCAGCACCTGTCACAAGGCGCACCGCGCTTCCGTGATGTATTGCACGCAGTGCCACAGCGAAGCCGAGGTGCCGGATGGCTGGCTTTCTGCCAGTGAGGCAAAGAAGCTTGAGTCGTAAGCACGGCTTGGTTGCATCAGATGGCCTATGCCCGTCATGGACATAGGCCATCTGCATAAACAGAAAAAAGGGGAGCTCGTCGCAGGCGCATGCGCCTCGGCGGGCTCTTTCCACAAAGATCCGAAGAATGAAATGGGTGGCGCCCTTCGTCGCCGATCCGCTTCCAAGGGGACGTTCTCTCTGTGCGGATGGGGCTTTTGGCGATCGCGCATCTGCGAGGCGCGTCGAACATCATGGTGAGTCTTTGAATTCGAAACGCTTTCGTTCCTCGAGCCTTTGTGATACGTGACAATGATCCCATCATCAACGAGGGGAAGGCAAAGCTTGAACGCGAAAATGAAGCGGCGTATGGCCGTGGTGACGGGTGTCATCGTCATCGTGCTCATCGTCATTTTGGCTGTCGTTGGGGGTAACTCTGCCGCGAGAACCATTTCTGTCGCCGAGGCGGCCTCAGGCTCCTATGCCGATCAGAAGGTCCAAGTGTCAGGCAATGTGGTCGAAAACTCTTTCTCGACGCAGGACAATGTCCTGACCTTTGACATCTACGATCCTGACGGCAATCCGGGTACCCAACTGCGGGTGAAGTACGAAGGTGGCGTTGCAGCGACGTTCGGCAACGACGTGACGGCCATCTGCACGGGACGATTTGACGCTGACGGTGTGCTGCGTGCGAGTGAGCTCGTGACGAAATGCCCGTCGAAGTACGAGAACTCCAGTGACTCGCTTGGAGTGGCGCAGCTTTTGGAATACGGCGAAAGCGTGCTTGACAAGCCTGTCAAGGTGGCGGGTGCCGTGAAAGACGGCTCTCTTGTCGCGGCGGGGAAGGGCGACCGTTTCGTCCTGGTGGATGCTGACGGCACCGCCGAGCTTCCCGTCGTGTTTGACGATGCCCTGTCCGACGAGATCGTCGACGGGTCATCCCTGGTGTTGACAGGGTCGCTCAACACCGAAGGCAAATTTATCGCGACCGCTGTCTCGCTCGAAGGATAATGAAGGCTGCCTCATGCAAACATATAACTTGTTTTCTCTTCTCATCGCTCTTTCTTTGCTGGTGACGCTCGTCGGCACTGCCGTTTCGGTGCTTTGCCTGATCGTTGGGCAGATCATGCATCGTCTTGGCGCCAAGGGCTCGAAGGGTGATTCTGCCCGCATGCAGGAGAGGGGTGACACGCTCGCTTGGGGCGGGCGCGTCGCGGCCCTCATTTCCGCCATCGGTCTCACGGTGGCCTGCGGGGTGCTCATCTACTGCTTCATGACGGGTGACCAGAGCCTTGAATATGTGCTGGAATATCACTCGGATGCCTCAGGCGATCTTGCTTGGCTGTATAAGCTTTCTGGTCTGTGGGCTGGTCGTGAAGGCTCGCTCCTGTTCTGGGCGTGGCTTATCTCCCTGTTCAATGCCGTTGTGGCTTTGCGGGATTTGGAAGCGGTCAAACCCCTTGATAACATGGCGGTCATGGTCGGTCAGGTCGTGTTGGCCGCCTTCGTCGGCGTCTTGCTGTTCTCGGAGAGCAACATGCCCTTCACCGTCACGCCCGACACGTACTTCGATGCATACGGCAATCTCACGGCCTCGGCATCGACGCTGGGAATGAATTCCTTGCTGGAGCATTGGGCCATGGCCATTCATCCGCCCACGCTGTTTGTGGGTTACGCTGGCCTCACCATTCCGTTCTCCTACGCCATCGCCGCCCTGATCGTGAACGACCCCTCCAAGGAGTGGGTCGCCCGCTCGACGCGCTACACCCTGTTTTCATGGCTGTTCCTCGGCGTCGGCATTGGCCTTGGAGCAATCTGGGCTTATGTTGTCTTGGGTTGGGGCGGGTATTGGGGTTGGGACCCTGTCGAGAACGCAAGCCTTCTGTCGTGGCTCGTGGGTGTGGCGCTTATCCACAGCTTCACGGTCTATCGCCAGCGGGGGGCGTTCAAGCGTTGGAGCGTGATGTGCGCGTGTCTCACGTTTGCGTTCGTCATCGTGGGCACCTTCATCTCCCGTTCGGGCATCGTGCAGTCTGTGCATGCGTTTGAGGGCGATCCCGTGTCGCTCATCCTGTTTGCCACTCTCATTGCCGCTTCGGTTCTCGCAGGCATCGTCGGACTGATCATTCGCTGGAAGTCGTTTGGACCGGCGAAGAATGGCACCGACACTGTTGAGAACATGCTCTCGAAGGATGCGGCATATTATTTCAATAACGTGATCATGATTGTGTTCACCTTTGTGCTGGCGTACATGACCGTCTCTTCCGCATTGCCCTCATGGATGCCGTTTGGCGGACAATCTCTTTCGGCGGGCACGTACAATACGGTCGCTCGGCCGCTTGGCATCGTCTATCTGTTTATCCTGGCCGTCTGTCCCTTGCTTTCGTGGGGCAAGACGGAGGGGAGCGCGTTTTGGAAGAAGGCTCGCGTTCCCGGCATATGCGCGCTCGTCATGTTCGCTATCCTGATGGTATATTTCCTGACCTATCTGCTGCCGGGCTATCAGGACATTATCGCTGCGGGGGGCACTTCCGCCGACGGCTTGCTTGAGCAGGGTCCGGCCTGGTTCTACAATGGCCTCACCGTCGTCGGGTTCTTCGTGGCAAGCGTCCTGTTTTTCAATGCGCTCTTCATGTTGGGCCGTGGCGTGCGGTCTTATGCGGCTTCTCACGACAAGAATCTTGCGGCGAGTTTCATTGGTCTGTTCAGAGGTCGTGCTTCGACGTATGGCGGCGTTGTGGCACATATGGCGATGGCCATCATTCTCGTTGGCCTGATTGGCTCATCCATGTACGTCACCGAGAAGGTTGACTATGTGGGCTATGACGAGGAAACGTCCACGGCAACGGAGAACTTCACCATCAAGGACTACACCTTGGTCTACACGGGCAATTCCGTTGACCAACAGGCCAACGGCGACGATATCGTCTACACGGTCTCGTTTGATGTCTACCGGGGCGACCAGTATGTCGGCCATGTCGACCCAGCCGTACAGCTCGTGCAGTCCACGCAGCAGCAGAAGCTCGTTGCGAGCGTCATCAGCTTTCCCACTGAGGATCTGTTCGTGGTCTACAAGGGTGTCGACGACGAGGGGGCTTTCGCGCTCGACGTGCGTGTGAATCCGCTCATCTCGTTCGTATGGGTGGGCTTCGTCCTACTGATGGTGGGTGCCCTTCTCGCCCTTGCCGGGCGTCGTTCTCCCCGCAAGGTTTCCCCTGCGTCTAAGCGTGATGATGCGGGCGCCTCGGAGACTCCTGCCGTTGAGGCAGCAAAGGTCGGCTCCTTGACGGCGGAAGCCCACGAGGCACCGACGGCAGGGGTCTAGCTGCTCATGGATGCCGCGATCAGGGCCGAGGGGCTCACGAAGGTGTTTGGCGGCCGCCGCGCGGTCGATGACGTCACGTTCGCGGTGCCCCAAGGTGCCTTCCTCTCGATTTTCGGCCCCAATGGAGCGGGCAAGACGACGCTTCTGCGTCTTCTTGCCACGCTTGGCCGGGCGACGTCTGGCCAAGCGTGGCTCATGGGCATTGACGTGAAGGAGGAGCCGGATCGCGCACGTGAGCATTTGGGCCTCATATCGCACAATTCCATGCTCTATCCGGACCTCACCGCCGAAGAGAACCTGATGATCTATGCGCGGCTCTATGGGGTGGAGGACCCTCGATCACGGGTGCTTGAGCTTCTTGATGCCGTTGAGCTGAAGCATCGACGCTTGGACGTGGTTCGCACATTTTCGCGTGGAATGACCCAGCGGCTTTCCATCGCCCGTGCACTCATTCATGATCCGGACGTCGTGTTTCTCGATGAGCCGTACTCGGGGCTCGATCCCCATGCCGTGGAGATATTCGACGACCTCATCGCCTCCACGCGGGCGGGACGCACGTTTGTCATGGTGAGCCATGATCTGCAGAAGGGCTTTGCAATGTGCACCCATGCCCTCGTCCTGTCAAAGGGCCGCGTTGTCACCTTCGATGAGCGTGACAGCATTGACTACGGATCCTTCACGGATCTGTATCGCACGACGGTCGGCATGGGGGTGGCCTGAGATGGAGGAACTCGATCCCCTGGTCGAATCTGACGTGCCTGAGCCTTCTCGGGCGGTTGCCTTGCAAAGGCCCTCGACGTTTCGGCAATATCGGACCCTTCTGGGGAAGGATCTCGAGCGGGAGTTCCACACCAAGGAAATGCTGACATCCATGGGCATCTATGCCTTCCTGGTGCTTATCGTCTATGGAGCCGCCCTCGCTCAGACGTCGCAAGAAATCGACATTTTGCAGATGAGCGGTGGTCTGCTCTGGGCGCTTATCGTGTTCACCTCGTTGCTTGGCCTTGGACGGTCGTTCGCCCATGAGAAGGAGCAGGGATGCCTTGAGGGCATCCTCCTCGTCCCGCTTGACCGATCGGTCATCTTTCTTGCGAAGATGACCTCGAATCTGCTGTTTCTCCTGGCGGTCGAGGTCATAGCAGTTCCTCTGTTCTATTTTTTCTTCATGACTTCAGCGACACCCTCGTCGGGCTTCGGCCTCATCTTCTTGCCCCTGCTGGTGGGCACGATTGGGGTGGCTGGCATCGGCACGCTGCTGTCGACGATAACGGTCAATGTGCGCGGTACCGATGTCATGCTTGCAGTGCTGTTCATTCCGCTGATCTTCCCGCTCCTCTATGCTTGCGTTTCCGCCACCACGGCAGCTATCGTGGGCGCAGAGGGATATATGGACGTCTTCTTCCCCTCGCTGCTTTTGGCAAGTGGATACGATGTCGTGATGATTCTGGTGTCGTGGGTGCTTTATGACTTCGTGATCAGCGCTTGAGGGTGCAGCGAGCCGTTGTGTGGGACCGGGCTGCTGGCGGTTTTCGGATACAGGCAAGCTGGCTGACACGTTTTGATGTGGATAAGTGGATGCGGAGGAGGGCCTCCGACGCATCCTTGGAGAGAAAAGGGGTCGCATGACCGAAAAGAAGAACAAGGTGCGCGCTGTGCCGGAAGCCGGGCAATGGCCCGACAGGCTGGCACCCGTTGCCTTGGCCGTGGGAGCATTGCTCACGACGATTGGGTTTCTGCTTGCATTTTTGTATGCCTCGCCGGTGAATGGCGCGTCGGTGGACGGCGTCGCTCTCATCGGGGACCAAATGGTGGGGACGAAGCTGCTGCTTTCTCAGAAGATATTCTATTTCCACATGCCGGTCGCCATCACGTCGTTCCTCGCGCTCGCCTTTGCGGCGTATTACTGCGTGAGATTTCTCATGACGAAGGATCAGCGGTTTGACACCTGCGCGAAGATAGCCATGGAGCTATCCCTGGTTTTCGTCATTTGCACCATGGTCACCGGTGAGATGTGGACGCGGTTTGAATGGGGCGTGTGGTGGACGTGGGAGCCACGCTTGACCACCTACCTCATTCTCATGTTGATCGTGATCGCGTACTTCATCCTTCGCAACGCCGTCGATGATCCTGAGCGTCGGGCAACCTATGCGGCAGTTGTGGGCATCGTCGCCTTTGTCGACGTGCCCATCTGCCTGATGATCACTCGTCTCATTCCTTCGAGCATTCATCCGGTTGTGCTGCGCGAGGGAGGGATGACGGCCGATATGGGCTTGACGGTGGCCGTGGTCATGGTGGGCATGCTGCTGGTTGGCTTTGCCCTCTATCGTCTACGTTTCCGCCAGGTGCGCCTCACCCAACGCCTCGACCTTATCAAAGAACGACTCGAGGACTGAGCCGGCGCCCTTGCGGCGCACGTGATTGTCTTCCACCCAAGAAAAGGAGCTCCTATGAATGCCGTCCTTGAAGAGATATACAGCACCATCATTCCTTCAGCACCCTATATCATTGCCGCCTATGCACTCATCTGGCTGGTCTTGTTCGTTTATGTGTTCATCATCATGCGCGGCCTCAAGAAGACCGAGGATCAGATGGCCGTCCTTGAAGAGGCTTTGGCAGAAAAAAGCCGTTAGGAACATATCTCGATAAGAAAAGGTGACATGCTGCTTTCAGGCATGTGTAGTATCGGTGAATCAAGGAGGTGTGCCTCGAATGAAACGGGCACACCTCCTATTTCTTGCCTTGCATTCGACTTTGAGGCCGTATACCATATATTCATAGTGTAACTGTCGTTTTACACAAGATATTGTGTAAAACGAGCGCAAAAGCGGTGGAAAAATTGCGCAAAACTCACGGAGCCGCAGATCGTTCGACGGAAGTATTGGAAACTAGGGAGAGGTTGGCGTTCATGGTCACGACCATCATCAAGCGCGACGGCCGCACGGCTGAATTCAATGAAGGCAAGATCGCCGAGGCGGTCGAAAGGGCTTTCCAAGCATGCGGAGCCATGCAGGATCGCGTCGCTGCCGAGGACATCGCGGAGAAGGTTGTGGGAAAGCTTGAAGCAGGGGCCATCGAGGGCATACCCACCGTCGAGGGTGTGCAGGATTTGGTTGAGGAGACCCTTATCGAATCCGGTTTTGTGCAGACGGCGAAATCCTACATTCTCTATCGTGCCGAACGGAACCGTGTGCGCGACGTGAACAGCCGCCTGATTCAGACCCTCAAGGACATCACGTTTTCCACGGCGTCCGATTCGGACATGAAGCGCGAGAATGCGAACATCGATGCCGACACCGCAATGGGCACCATGCTCAAATATGGCTCTGAGTCGGCAAAGCAGTTTTATGAGATGTGCGTCATCGACCCCCGGTTTGCGCGTGCCCACCGCGAAGGGGATATCCATATCCACGACATGGATTTCTATACGCTCACCACGACCTGCTGTCAGATCGAACTCCGCAAATTGTTCAAGGGCGGCTTTTCCACCGGCCATGGCGTGCTGCGCGAGCCCAACGACATCACCAGCTATGCGGCCCTTGCCTGCATAGCAATCCAGTCGAACCAGAATGATCAACATGGCGGTCAGGCCATCTGTGATTTCGATTACGGCTTGGCCGAAGGCGTGCGCAAAACCTACCGCCGCCTGTACAAGAAGCATCTGGCCGAGGCCGTCGATTTGCTTTCAGACGT
Source organism: Actinomycetes bacterium (assembly GCA_023429565.1). Taxonomy (GTDB): domain Bacteria; phylum Actinomycetota; class Coriobacteriia; order Coriobacteriales; family Eggerthellaceae; genus JAEWQO01. Next base: position 12,901 of record JAEZDJ010000089.1, on the reverse strand, counting down.
CGATGAGGCTCGTGCGTTCGCGCAGGATTCCTTGGAGCGTGTAGAGGCGAAGACGGGCCTTTGGGCGAGCCTTGATGCGAACGAGGGCTTCAAAGCGGAGGTCCGCGCCGCGCTGCTCGAAGGTGGCCTGGACGAAGCGGTGACCGACCGCGTGCTTGCCTACGCGGAGAAGAATGCCTATGCCGACACCGATCGCACGACCTTCCAATCCATGGAAGCTCTCGTGCACAACCTGAACACCATGCACAGTCGCGCTGGAGCCCAAACGCCGTTCAGCTCGGTCAACTACGGCATGGACACCTCGCCCGAGGGCCGCATGGTGGTGAAGAACATGCTTCTGGCCACCGAGGAGGGGCTGGGATCTGGAGAGACGCCTATCTTTCCCGTGCAGATATTCCGTGTTAAGGAGGGTGTGAACTATAACCCCCAGGATCCCAACTACGACCTGTTCAAGCTGGCCATGCATTGCTCTGCCAAGCGGCTCTTCCCGAATTTCAGCTTCCTTGACGCTCCTTTCAACATTGGCTACTACAAGGGCACTCCCGAGACGGAGATAGCCTATATGGGCTGCCGCACGCGCGTTATGGCCAATGTATACGATCCTGATCGGGAGATCACGCCCGGCCGTGGCAACCTGAGCTTCACCTCCGTGAATCTGCCTCGCCTCGCCATTCGTGCAAAGGGGGATCTTGACCTCTTCTTCGATCTGCTTGATGCCAAGCTCGCCCTTGTCGTCGGACAGCTTGACGAGAGATTTGAGATCCAGGCTCGGAAAAAGGTGTACAACGCGCCCTTCCTCATGGGCCAGGGCGTGTGGATTGACTCTGAGAAGCTGAGGCCGACCGACGAGCAACGCGAAGTGCTCAAGCATGGCACGTTGTCGGTGGGCTTCATCGGGCTGGCGGAAGCGCTCGTGGCGTTGACGGGACAGCACCATGGCCAGTCTCAGGCATCGCAGAACCTCGGTTTGGAAATCATTGGCCACATGCGTGGCTACCTTGATCGGGTGTCTCAGGAGCGTCATCTCAACTATGGCCTCATCGCCACTCCTGCTGAGGGCCTCTCGGGCCGCTTTGTCCGCATGGACCGTGCGCGCTATGGCTCCATTCCTGGCGTGACTGACCGCGACTACTACACGAATGGTTTTCACGTCCCGGTCTATTACGACATCAGCGCATTCGATAAGATTGAGATCGAGGCCCCCTATCACGCCCTCACGAACGCCGGCCACATTTCCTATGTGGAGCTTGACGGCGACCCCACGGAAAACCTCGAGGCTTTCGAAGCGGTTGTCCGCCATATGAAGGAAAGCGGCATCGGGTATGGTTCGGTGAACCATCCGGTTGATCGCGATCCTGTCTGTGGCTACAACGGCATCATTGGCGACGTGTGTCCCAAATGCGGACGCACCGAAGACGAGCATGGCGGCTCCTTCGAACGCATCCGCCGCATCACCGGCTATCTGGTGGGAACGTTGGACCGCTTCAATGACGCCAAGCGCGCCGAGGAGCGAGATCGCGTGAAACATCAGCTGTAACTTCCCGTTTTTGTCAACTAGCGATTCCATGATGCGCCCCCCGAGGGGGCGCATGCGGAGTGACCCATGACCACTGTTCCAAGCACTGTCAGACTTTACGGCACGGCCCCGGATTCCATCGTCGATGGCCCGGGGCTGCGCTTCGCTGTGTTCGTGCAAGGATGCACGCATGCATGCCCTGGATGCCATAATCCCGAAAGCCAGCTGGCGGATGGGGGGACGGTTCGCGATATAGACAGCCTCGTCGGCGAGATAGCGGCGAACAAGCTGGCTCAGGGCGTGACCATTTCAGGCGGCGAGCCCTTCGAACAGGCCGCCGCCTGCGCGGAAGTCGCGCGTCGCGTACATGGTCTTGGCTTGGATGTATGGACCTATTCAGGCTATCGCTACGAACAGTTGGTCGCCGGCGTCCCCGATCCTGCAGCACGTGAGCTTTTGGAGGCGACCGACGTGTTGGTGGACGGTCCGTTCGTTCAGGCGCTTCACTCCTATGACCTGCAATGGCGGGGGTCTTCCAACCAACGGTTGATTGACGTTCCCGCCACTCGAGCTCGGGGACGCGTTGTTTTGTGGGAGACTCATGAGAGATTCCCCGACAAGCCTGCGTCCTGGTAGGATGGCGTTATGGAAGATCTGCAAAATCAAATTGACGGGTTCGTGCATGCCGATTGGCTCAGCACGACCATCTCGGTTGTGATCATTCTCGTTGCAACGGCCATCGTGTCAAAGCTCGTGACGCGTTTTCTGCGTCATCTTCTGCATTTCAACGAAGGGAAAAACCTTCCTTCAAGCTCTATCTTCGTCAATATCGCTCGGGGCACCATATGGGTTCTGGGCCTCTGCATCATGCTGTCAACCTGTTTCAACGTTGATGTGAGCGCCGCCGTCACCGCGCTCGGCATTGGCGGCATCGCCATATCCTTGGGCTTTCAGGACACCATTTCCAACCTTATCGGGGGATTGCAAGTCAGCCTGCTGCGCATCGTGAAGCCGGGAGACAACATTGAGGTCGGTTCTTCAACGGGCGTGGTGAAGGACATCATGTGGCGTCATACCACCATACGCAATTCCAAGGGCGAAGTGGTGATCGTCCCTAACTCGATCATCAACAAGACGGCTCTTATCCATCTCCCACCGACGAACCAGGTGTCGCTTCCCGTCATCGTGACCACCGACGGGGCTTGTCTTGACGAGGTGGCACAGGCCATTGAGCGCGCGGCCTCTCAGGCTGCGGGGGCAATCGGCAAATTGACGAAGGAGCCTCAGCTCTCCTTCTCTGAGATAGTGGAATCAGGGTTCAAAGGTGCGCTCGTTTTCCGCATGGCGGATTCTCGCGATGCGGCGAAAGCTGGAGACGTTGTGCTGCGCGCCATCGCGCCCCTCACACGGCAGCGGTCGATTCCGGCCGTGGACGAGTCTGAGGATTACGCCAAACGATCGGAGGGGGAGGAAGGCCGCGTCGTCGCGACAGGGGAATTGGGCCGGGGGGAGAAGGCGTGAGCGCGTGTGATGCCAAAATCGTGCGCGCCGGTCCGCTCCATCGGTTTGATGGGTTGCTCACCCAGCGAGGCTGGGCCACGTCGCAGGTGCTGACGTATCGCCGAGCTGTTGTCAGGACGTCGAGACGACGTATTCGCGAATGGGATCGCTACGTGGTGAACGATGCCGATTACGCCGTGCTCGTCACCTTGGGAGATCTGGGATATGTGGGACTTGCCTCGGTGTCGCTCCTCGATTTTGTCCGTGTTGCCTATCACACGGCAAGCGTTGTGACGCCCTTTCCTCTCGGTCGCTTTCGTTTGCCAGAATCGTCCTCTTCTGGCACCTCTGCTTTCGAGAACGGGCGCGTGTCGATACGTTTCAAGGTCGAGGACGGGGTGCGGAGCCTCCGCGCCCGTTTCGCGCGTTTCGACGGAGACGAGCCCTTGGTGTTCGAGGCCGTCTTGGATGACGAGCCTCAGGACTCGATCGTCGTCGCGCTGCCATGGAAAGAGGATGCAAAGGCCTTCTGCTACAGCCAAAAGACAATCGCCATGCGAGCACGCGGAAGCTTCAAAAAGGGGTTGTTGATTCATGGTTTCAACCCTGCCGACTCGTTTGGCCTGCTCGACTGGCACCGAGGTGTATGGGCGCGCGGTGACACCTGGCTCTGCGGCGTCGCCCAAGGTTGGCAGGATGGTCGGGGAGGGAGTGCGTCCGGGACCCACCGCTTCGGCTTCAATGTGGGCTATAGGCTGGGCGACGAATCGATGTCATGCGGAAATGTGCTGTTCGTCGATGGAATCGCTCATAAGATCGGGAAGGTGAACCTCGGCATCCCCGAAAGGCGGGGAGGGCAGGGAGGCAAGGTCGCCGATCGTTATGATTTTACGCGTCCTTGGCGCATGGTCGAGGACAACGGCAGGATCGACCTCACGTTCACCCCGATTCTCGATCGGGCTGACCGCCTCGATTACCGTTTTGCTTCTTCCGACGAGCATCAGGTGTTTGGCTCGTTCTGCGGTACGGCTGTCCTCGACGATGGCAGCTCTTTTGTCGTCGAGGACCTGTATGGTTCGATAGAGGTCTCCCAAAGGGTCTAGAAACCGCGCTTTTCGGTTCACGCCGACGTTTGGGTCGCTGAAAGCCCTTCTACAGCCTTTCCGCCTCAAATCGTTTTTCCAAAGCCTCTTGATGGATGCTGTACTGCAGTGCCATGTCTTTGTCCACTCGTTTCGATTTGACGAGGTCGAACAGACTTTGGTCCATCGTGCGCATGCCCTCTGACCCGCCGGCGGCAATCACGCTGTCTATCTGATGCGTTTTCTCCTCGCGTATGAGGTTGCGAATTGCCGTGTTGGTGAGCATGATTTCAAATGCAGGCACCATGCTTCCATCAATGGCGGGCACCAGCTGCTGGCTAACAATTGCTTGGAGGGCCATCGACAGCTGGATGCGGATCTGCCGTTGTTGGGAGGCGGGAAAGGCGTCGATCATGCGATCGACGGTTCCTGCCGCTCCCGTGGTGTGCAAGGTCGAGAACAGCAGCTGTGCCATTTCGGCTGCCGTGACCGCTGTGCTGATGGTGTTTTTGTCGCGCATTTCTCCGAGCAGGATGATGTCCGGGCTTTCCCGCATGGCGGAGCGCAATGCCTCGCTGTATGAGGCAATGTCGGTGGGAACCTCGCGCTGAGTGACAATGCAAGTGCCGTGCCGATGCACGTATTCGATGGGGTCCTCCATGGTAATGATATGCCCGCTGCGTTCATGATTCAGCCGGTCGATGATGCAGGCGAGCGTGGTTGTCTTGCCGACGCCTGCTGGGCCGGTGACCAAGACGAGGCCTTTTTTGAGAGAGCTGAGACGCAATACTTCCTCAGGAATGTTTAGTTCCTCGGGGCGGGGAAGGCCAAAGGGGATGACCCGGATGACCGCACCGTACGAGCCTCTTTGACGGAAGATGTTTGCCCGGAAACGGCCGATTCCCGAGATGGCAAAAGAGAAGTCATCATCGTGATTCCCGTTGTCCACGAATGCGCCCATGTTGCGCCCCGACGCTTCGTAGATGACGCGCACGAAAGCCTCGGTGTCGGCTGGAGTGAACGGCGCCGAGTCCAGCCTGATCTGCCGTCCGCTCACCTCATAGGTCAGAGGAAGGCCGGCAATGATGAAGATGTCGGACGCCTTCGCGTCAACCATCTCCTGCAGCAGCTGTTCCAGTTTCATCGCTTCTCCTATCCTGGTTGCGTAGAACCCGACCAGAGGACGTCGTCCGGATCGGTATCGTTCCATTGCGTCGTTGCGCTCCAACGTGCGATGGTGTAGGTGGCATCGTCGTTGATGTCGATCGCCACATCGAGCGTGCGACCGCTGTCGGCTACGAATAAGGCATCCACCTGGTCGCCGTTGAGGGATACATCCTTTCTCGCCACGAGCGCGCTCTCCACTGCGGCCAGGGCCTCTGCCTGATTTCCTTCTGCGGCGCGAATAGGCGCGAGCGCGGCATCGATTTCAGAGACCAAGTCTTGGGCGGCGCGTTCGTTTGCGTAGGTGTCGTCGACGAAACGCGTCTGCTTGTCGGCCGCTGCGTAGGTGGCTTGGGCTGTTGCAGCCGCCAAAACAGCCATGACTGCCAAACACACGATGATGGTCAGGGAAAGCAGGCTTACCGGTCCGATGCGCACCGTCCCCTTTGCATGGCTCATTCCGTTGCCCCCTCGGTGGAGACATAGCGTGACGTGTCGAGCTCATAGACGATGCGCCCGTCTCGGCTCACCGTGATATGAGCTTCGAACAGCGTGCCTGCTGGCCGACTGTCATCTTGGACGACGCGGACGAGCTCATAGGTCTGTCCGCTTCCTTCTTTTCCGTTCGGCTCATCGGAAGAAGCTTCGTCAGGGCTCAGCTCCCTGAGGCCTTCTCCCGAGAATCGGTACTGCGCCGTCCTCCCGACGATCGAAGGGTCGGCGGCAAATGACTCGGCATCATTGGACGCGATGATTGCCGCGGCGGAAAGCTCATCTGCTGCCGTTCCGCGAGCGTGAACGGATTCGACAAGGCTGACGAGCGCGGCAAGCGACAGGGTCAGAAACACGAGAAGGACAAGGGCTTCGACGACGAATGCTGCCCCGTGCCATGAACGACGCTCCCCCTCATGGCTGTTGATGATGCGAAGCGGTGAGTCGTGCATCAGGCACCCCCTTGCAAGCTTCGCAGGGCGATGGACGCCGATCCCTGATCGGTGTAGACGGTCAAGAGGCCGTTTGCATAGGCGAAGTCAAATTTCTCCGAGGCCACTACGATGCGCGCCCTTTGGGGGTCAAACGAAGACCCGGCGCGCGTGTACTCTTCCACGATGGATCCCTGATAGGAATAGAGGCGTGTCTCAAAATCTCCCGTGTCCAGATGTTCCGTCAACACGAGGGCAGGCCCCTCGGGCCCTTCCGCGGCCCCGACGGCGTTTGCTGTGTCGTTCATGCGGACGGAGTTTGCAATCAGCGAAAGGCTGAGGCGCATCTCGTCCGTGCCTTCGCGAACGCCGTTCGCGGCGCGGTAGGCGCTCGTGCCCATGAGAAGGGCGAAAAGGAGGAAAAGTCCGATAACCGCGAACAGCACGGTTATGAACAGCCGGCCGTTATGGCCACCAAGGCCCGAGTGTGGCTTCCGGCCCACCTTCATCGCTTCGAGCAAGGCGCCGATCGTGTTGTCGCTCATTTTGCCGACACCACGACATTGGGCATAACGTTGTCGGCGAATGTCTCATAGGTGATGGTGTAGTCGTTTCGATTGACGACCAGCCCATAATTCTGTTCCAGATAGGAGAGGGAAGGGGGATAGGATCCTTCGATGGCGCAACACTGCTTGGCGCTGTCCAGAATGGCGTTGCGCAAGGAAACTCCACCCTGCTCCCGAAGTCCGGATTCCGTCACGTTGATGCCGAGGCCAATAAGGGCAGCTGCCATCACGGCCACGGCGAGGCCTGCAATGCGCCGCCGCCGGCGTTTGGTGATTTGGTCGGATGTCTGGTTGCGAGGCATGCTGCTACCCGATTGATCCCATGATGCCGATCAGCGGCAGCATGACGGCAATCAGCGTGGCGCCCACGCTGACGGTCAAGAAGGCTGCCAAGGTGGGTTCCACGCCATCGATGATCCCGTCGATTTGGGCGATGGCATCGTCGAAGAAGGTGGACGACAGGCTGCTCAGCACAGTCTCCAGGCTGCCTGATCGCGTTCCCACGACCAGCATGCGGGCGTAGATGGGATCAAACACGCCATTGTCGAAGATGGCCTGGGAAAGGCTTTTTGCCGAGCTTGGATCCGTCATCTCGCTATAGGCCTGTTCAAGCTGTTCTCTCAGACGGGGGTTGTCTATCAAGGGCACGGCGCGCCGCATGGCCGAATCGCTGTCGATGCCCGCTGAGACGAACGTTGCCAAAGCGGCGGTGAAGCGGGCTAGGGACATCTGGCGCAAAGGGGTTCGGGTGAAAGGAGCCTTTTCGAACAACCGCACCAGAAGCTGCCGTCCGTCGGCGGTGGAGGCTACTCCCATGCCAATGAGAACGAGTGTGGTGCAAGCAAGGGTGACGACCAGTGCCACCCATCCGATGAGGATCGACACGCTCACATAGGAGAACGACCCTGTTGTGAGGTTGCCGCTCAGGCCTTCATACACGTCGATGAATACGGGCAGTATGACGATGACGGTGAACAGCAGAACCACGGACATGACTCCAAGCAGGGCGGCGGGATAGGCAATGGCGCTCTTGGCCTTCATGTAGAGGCGATCTTCCTCGTCGTAGTGCTTTGCCAAACTTCTCAGAACGTTTTCAAGTCGCCCCGAATGTTCGCCCGCTTTCACCATGTCCACCAGATGAGAGGGGAAGCGATGAGCGTCTTCCAGGGAGGTGCCGAGCGATTTGCCGCTGATGAGTCCTGAGTACACGTGGGTGCAGGCATCCTTGAACGCGGCATCTTCCATGTTTTCTGCGAGCAGGGACACCGCCTCGTCGCTCTGGATGCCAGCGGAGTACATGATGGCCATGCTTTCACAAAAAGCGGAAAGGGCGTTGCTTCCGAGCATCTTCGTTGGCATAACCGTGTTCGCTCCTTGTCTCGGCACTAATACGTGTACCGTTCGGTGTAGGAAACGCCGTCTCCCACAGAGGGCGATCCGCTCCCCGCGGCGAAGGTCAGGTCAATCCGTGTCCAGGTGTTTTGATCGACGCTGATGCTGGCGGTCACCCAGGTGCCGTCAATATACACCATGTTCCAAGCGTGGTATATATTGTCCGGTGAGACGTTACCCGTGATTATTTTACAGGGAATTCCCTGGCTTCGCAGCATGGCTGCGGCCAAAGACGCGTAATCGAAGCAGATGCCACTTTTTGATTCAAGGGTCTCGTCGGGATTGGGCACATATCCGGTGGCATCGGCCAGTTGAGCAGCTTTATCCTCATCGTACGTGACGTTTTCCGTCATCCATGTGTATATGGCGCGCAAGACGTCGGCCTCGTTTTGTGCGTTGGAGCACAGCTCGTTCGCACGTTGGGTGCTGGCGCTTCCCTCATCGTAAGAGCAGTAGGCGCTTGGTCGAATGAAAGGTTGGAACTCATCTGCCAGCTGCACGTCGTAGCTCAAGGTGTCAGACAAGACTGCATAGCGATTTCCTGAGGTGTTCTCCCAGACGGTGAACTCATAGGTCCCGTCTCCCATATTCAGAGGGCAAGAGATGGCGGCGCCATTGCTCGGAAGGTCGTAGTAGTAGCTCATGTCTCCGGACGAGACCTGAAGTTTCAGGCGGGCATTCGACGACGCTGAGACCGCGACGTACCCTTCTGACAGATGCGAGGCATCGATGAGCGCGCCGTTGCTGAGCGTTGCCGTGGACTCGTCAAAGGGAGCCAGTGTCAGGGCCGTGCGCTCGAATGATGGACCCGACGTTTTGTCTTCCGAGGACGTATTCTCTCCGGTGCAGCTTGCGAGACCGAAGAGGAGAAGCGCGGCGGCTAGGCACAGCGATGCATTGCGCGCTTTCGCGTGCCACTGATGCCCATCATCCGTGACGCCGTCATCATGCAACCGGGACTGTCCTTTCGATAGTTCAAGCTTCCACCCGGCATTATACCCTTCAGCGAAACCGTTCCTTCCCGTTGCCGACGCATTGCGGAGAAACCGATTCCTGAGGGAAAGCGCGCTCTGGGCGGGCGTGGATGTCCTGGTGGGAAAGAAGGAATTCGTCAAGGCTTCCCTGTTGTCGCCTGGCGTTTGCCAGAGAGGCGCCCAGCGGGGCGACCGGTTTTGTGCACGATTTGAATGTGCTGAGAGTAACTGATGCACCAATCGAATTATGGAGGATTGCCGCTCGCCGTAAAAATGATGTCATATTTAGAACATATGAGTTGGGAGATGGTAGAATAATTATTGGGTTTCCCTACCTTCCTTGCTGCTTTTTTCTGTAAGCGGGCGGGAGCCTACCATGACCATCACATACCATCAGCATGCCAGACTTACGTAAAAGCTTGAACCGAGGGAACGTCCGCAGGGATGTTCCGAATGTGCAAGCGCCGCAGACGGTAGGATCTGCGGGAAAGACCAGCCATGGACGGCCGGTCTCGAGGGAAGTCTGGGTGATTGGTATGTTGGAGCGGATGCTCGATCTGAGAGACACGTCCGGGGGAAAGTTCCTTGCCGTGTTCATGTCGGTGGTTCTCGTCTTGTCCATGACAAACGTTTTCGCCTTCGCCGAAAGCGGCAATGCAGCCACGGCTCAGCAGGGGGCGACTGAGGATTCTGCTGATCAGGAGGCCGTCCAGTCCGATTCTGGTTTGGTGTCGGATGATTCTGCGGCTGCGGAGCCCGTCTCGACGTCTACCAATGAGGCCACTGTCACGTTTGAGGCCGACAACGCTTCCGTATCCGTGAACGGCCAGGCACTCGCTGATTCCTTGCTTGAGACTGCTTCCCATGAGAGCCTCGCGTTTTCGGTGAATGCCGATGCTGGCTACGAGATTGAGTCCGTTACGGCGAAGACTTCCACGAACGCCGAGGTGCCCGTCACTACCCAAGACGGCGTTTCCGTCATTGCGGCTGAGAACGTTGACGGCGCATTGGTGGTCACGGTGAAGGCTGTAGCCGTGATGGGGGAGGATACGAACGATGGGACGACGCCTTCCCTCAATGGCAAAAACGTTGATCCCTCGAGCGCTTCTTCGCAGAAGCAAGCTGACGTTTCTGGTATTCATTCTGTCACCTTTATGGCGGAGGACGCGGAATACCAGACCCAGAGCGTCGACGAAGGGGAGACGTGCTCTGAGCCGGTGACCCCCGCCATTCCCGAGGGCTTCGTCGCTTTTATGGGATGGTATCGGACGTTGCAGGATGGTTCACTCGAGCGTTTCGATTTCTCTACCCCCATCACTTCGGACATACAGCTAACGGCAAAATTCAGCGACAAATGGGTTGTGCTGTTCGAGAATGCTGATGGCAAGATCATTGCGACCCAGGAAGTGTCGAACAAGGGCAAGGCGACCAAGATCGACGGACCGGTGCCTCCCGAAAAGCAGCTGTTCGATGCATGGTATCTCGATGGCGCGCCGTATGATTTCAACACGCCGGTTACGGGCAATATGACCTTGAAACCCCATTTTGTTGACACTCACTACGTGTACTTCGTGTCGAAGGGATCGGCGGTCAGTCCACTGGTCGTGCCCTCGGGCACCGTTGTTGCCCAGCCTGCCACGCCAACTCGCGTCGGATATACCTTCCTCTTTTGGTCGACGAGCGAAGATGGCTCGGCGGGCGCTTTCGATTTCTCGAAACCCTTGGAAAACGATGTGGTGCTGTACGGAATATGGCAAGGTCAGCAGGTCAGCTACACCATAGTGTACTGGTTCGAGAAGCCGAACATTGTGGGCGACCCGGGGACTGACGTCAACAACTATATGTACAACAATTCGGAGACTAAGAAAGTGGCGGCGGGGTCGTCGGTGTCAGCCGAAGGCATTCGCTCCCAGTTGAAGTCTATCAACTACGGTTACTACAGTCACGGCGACACGACAACTGTCGCAGGCAATGGCACGACAGTCCTGAACGTGTATTTCAAGCGGACAGTCTACGATGTCAAGTTCGATCTTGACGGCGGTGCCATGGTGTTCAAGGGTGTCACCTATAACAGCGACAAACAGTATTCTTTTCAGACCAAATATGAACAGAATATCGATGACTTGTGGGTGTCCTCCAAGAATGCGACTTTCAATAAAAACGGTAAGGGTTTTCTCAATTGGGCTGGCAGCTATGCCACTCATCGTTTGACCTTTACCAGTGATTTGTGCAATAGGGCCGCACTCGTTGCGGATAAATCTACTGGTTCGGTGACGTTTAAAGCGTCGTGGGGATCGACACGCACGGTGCAGGTGAACTATTGGCTGCAAATCGCCGACGATGCCAACAAGCCAACTGATGCCATCTATAAAAATGGTAAATGGTATTCAAAGGACAATGCCTATACGCAGAAGCTCAATCTTGAGGTCAATACTGGGCTGAGTCCCAAAACTATCGATGGATTTGGGACGGGAAGCGATAGCGGCTCAAGCGATAACACGTACAACTTCTACTATGACCGCCTGACGTATAGCCTGTCCTTCAACTCTATGGGTGGCAGTTCGGTTTCTTCGGTCGCGAATATAAGATACGAAGCTCCAACCTCCTCATATCAGCCGGCCGATCCCACTCGGGCAAACTATGTGTTCAAAGGCTGGTACCTGGATGCCGATTATCATAAACCTTATGATTTTTCTACGGCAACTATGCCGAATAGCAACGTTCAGCTCTTTGCAAAATGGGAGTCATCCCAATATACGGCAGAGTTTTTCAATCAGAAGGGCGACCTCACTCCTGTCTCGTCGCAGGGCATAGCCGAGGGGGAATACGTCAAGGATCCTGGGACTTATATCAAGGGACAATTCTATGAAGGCCTCGGTCAGTTTGAGGGATGGTATTGGTATCTGCCGGGGACCGATCGTCTCGTGTCCTATAGCTGGGAGACTCCGGTTTCTGGCAACGTCTCTCTTTATGCCCATTGGAAGACGGAGGGATTCCGGGTTACCTACAATGCTGGTAGCGGCACTGGCTTGGTGCCGACCGATGCCAATGAATATGATATGGGCGTTCGTGCTCCCGTCAAAGGGGCAGTGCTCTCTTATCCGGGGAAGACGTTCATCGGTTGGCAGGTCGAAGGGGAAGGCATTACCTACTATCCAGGAACCACGGTCAAGATTGCGGGAGACACGAACCTTGTGGCTCGATATGTCAATCCAGCGGCGGTTATCTACCTTACCTTCAATGCGAATTTTGGAAACGATCCTTCGACGCAGTCTTGGATGGCTGAACGCGGCGACAGCGTCTCGCTGCCAGGATCCCTGTTCGACCGTCCGGGCTATACATTCGTGTCATGGAATGATTCTGCCGATGGCAGCGGTATGGCCTATGCTCCTGATGACATTTTGACCCTCAACGGGAACAAGACGCTTTACGCTCAATGGGCAGTTGACTTCTCTGATGTCGACGCCGTGGGCTTCGCGAAAACATATGATGGGATGGCCCAAGGCGTTTCGGTCAGTGGAACGGTGGCTGGGGACACTGTCAAATATTATGTTAACGGCAAGGAAGTTAACAATTCTTTTGTGAATGTGAGTGATTCCACCGAGGTCACCGTAGAGGTCATGCGCGGCTCTTCGAAGTGGACGAAAATCGTGAATGTCTCGGTGACCCCCGCGCCGCTCTCCGTCGCCACCCCGAGCGCCGCCAAGGTCTACGACGGCCTCCCGCTGCGGGCCGAGGGCTCCCTCTCCGGCCTCGTCGCCGGCGAGACGGCCTCCTTCTCCAC
>JAEZDJ010000059.1 GCA_023429565.1 Actinomycetes bacterium | reverse complement strand
GAGCGGAGGGCGTGGCTGACCTGCTGCGTGTCTTGGGGCCTCTTTCTGTGGATGAGATCGCGCGACGTCTGATGCCCCAGGACGCACCGGCGGAGATCCTGTCCTGCCCTCCTGATGCGGCAAAGGGGGCGGCCACGTCGGCTGAGCTGGATGTCTTGCTGGTTGCCAGAGAGCACGCGCGCGCCGCGCTTGGGCAGCTGCACGATTCCCATCGCGCGTTTCCTGCAACAGTCGGCGGTCGGGAGCGTTGGCTGTCCGCCGACGACGCCGGACGCGTCACCGAGGCGCTGGGCGTCCAGGTTCCGTCCTGGGCACCTCCGGCGATTCTTGACGCAGGCGAGGCCGGGCGTCGGTCGCCCCTGGACGATCTCGTCGTTCGCTACGCACGCACCCATGGTCCGTTTTCTGCCGAGGAGGTGGCGCGACGCTTCGGCCTCGGTCGCTCCGTGGTGCGGGAGAGCCTTGACCGACTCGCCGCCGTCGGTGCGGTCACGAAGGGCCGCTTTGGCCGTGGGGGCGAAGACGCGGAGGAACGCTCCTGGGTGTCAGCCGAGGTGTTCAAGCGGCTGCGCTCCCTCTCGCTCGCAAAAGCTCGGAGGGCCGTGCGTGCCGTGGATGGGGCTGCGTTCGTGCGTTTCTTGTTCGACCTCCAGGGCATTGGCGCTGCTGGACAGGAGAAGTTTGAGGGTATCGAGGGAACCGCTGACGTCATCGCCCAGTTCGAAGGGGTGTTCCTGCCCGCCCCAGCATGGGAGAGCCAGGTGCTGCCAAGCCGGGTGCGCAACTATCGTCCGTCGATGCTCGACGAGCTTCTTTCTTCGGGGGATATCCTCTGGGTGGGGGATCGCCGCGAGGGCGATGGGAGCGACGGATTCATGGGCGAACGACGGGGAGCACGGCCAGCGGGTCGGGGAGAGGGGCCGGGCTTGGTCGCCTTCTTCCCAGCGGATTCCCCTCTTGCCCCGGAACGCTTCGACCCGATGAGCCAGCAGGAGCCTGCGGTGGCGCCGGGTGAACTGTCCGCAGCCGGACAGCTGTCCGTGGATGCCGCCATTGTCGAAGCCCTGAGCCTTGGCGGCGGGCTGTTCTTCAATCAGATTGTTGAGTTCGTGAGGCATCGGTTCGATTCCCAGCCCGTCGAGCGTGCTGCCGTCGTTGCCGCTTTGGAGGATCTGGCATGGAGCGGACGGGTGACCAATGACACCTTCGCGCCGGCCCGTTTTGCGCCAGCGAAAGGGGGATCCCGTCCTGCTGGCTCCGCGCGACGTCGGGTGAGTTCCCGCAGGGCTCGCCTGCGCTCGGCTGAAATTGAAGGCGCGCCGCGTTCCGGTGTTCCGGCCCGTGCCCAGGGAACCGAAGGCGCGGCACTTTCTGGCCGGTGGTCATTGCTGGTTCCCGTCGAGGAGTCCGATGCGGTCCGCGGGATCGCCCTGGTCGATTCGATGCTCGATCGCTACGGGGTGCTCTCGCGCGACGTCGCAGCGTTGTCGGGCGTGCCCGGTGGGATGGCGGCGCTGTTTCCCGTGTTGCGTTCGATGGAGGATGCGGGCGAGCTGCTGAGGGGTGTCTTCGTGGAAGGCTTCGGTCCCGCCCAGTTTGCTGCGCGGGAGACGGTCGACCTGCTGCGCACGTATGCTGTCCCTGCCGTTGACCCGTCTGAGGCAGAGGGAAGGGCGCCCGCGGATGGCCCTGAAAACGGAAGCCTTGGGGAGCGGGTCCTCCAACCCGAGAGCCGCACCCCCCTCCGGCATCGTGGTGCTTGCGGCCGATGATCCGGCCTGTCTCTTTGGCGCGGGAATTCCCTGGCCTCCCGTTGCGGATGGAGAAGGCGGCGAAGGCCCTGACGCATCGGGCGCGACCCCGATACCTCGCCCCTCGCGACGCACGGGCAGCGTGGTCGCCGTCTCCGATGGACTTCCCGTCCTCTATGCGACCGCCGGCCTGCGCTCCCTGCTGTCCTTCACCGCCGATGCCGAGACGCTTGCCGCTGCAATCGACGCCCTTGTCGCGCAGGTCACCCGACTGGTGAAAGCATCCCCCGACGAACGTGCACGCAAGAAGATACTCGTCGAGACGTTCAACGGCCGTCCGGTGCTGTCCACCTCGTTCGCCGACCTTTTGCACGCATCTGGCTTCGTTCGCCTTCCCGATGGCATGCGCTTGTACGTGCTGCCCTTCTGAGGGACGGCCTGGCGTGGGTTCTGCGTTCGCCTCGTCCCTTCCTCAGCCATCCGGCCGATTGCCCGGGCTGTTTCTTCCGAGAAGGTTTCAATAGCCGCACGCCCCTGCGCAGCGCGTGCTTTTCGCATTCTGCCATGGTATGTTTACCCCTGCCGCATCCGTTCGCGCATCGCGTCACCGACAAGGGGGTGTCATGCCTTTCTTCTTACGGCGCATCTGGGATCCGGCCCGCTACCAGGGAGGCTCTGTCTCTCGCCGGTACTATGAGGGCTGGTACTTCAAGCAGGCCGACGTCCAAGGACACCGCGTTTTCGCGGTCATTCCGGGCGTGTCCTTTTCCGAGGACGGAAGCTCGAGCCATGCGTTTGTCCAGGTTGTGACCAATGTGGGCAAGCCGCATTATTTCTCCTATCCCATCGAATCGTTTGCGGTTGACGCGAGCAGGCCTTTCAACGTCACGATAGGAGAGAGCACGTTCTCCCAGGAGGGAATGGTCCTGCGGCTTCGCAAGGGGAACACGGAGGTGAAGGGAGAAATCAGGTTCGGTCCTTGGATGCCGTGGCCTGTGCGCGCCTTGTCACCGGGCGTCATGGGTTGGTATCGATTCGTGCCACGCATGGAAACCTATCATGGCGTGCTCTCTCTGGGCCATGAGACATCGGGAACCATCGCGCTGGATGGGGAGACCATCTGCCTGGACGGCGGGCGAGGCTATGCGGAGAAGGATTGGGGCCACAGCTTCCCCCGATCATGGATATGGGCGCAATCGAACCATTTCGAGCGTCCTGGCGTTTCCTTCTCCCTTTCGGTGGCGAAGGTGCCATGGATGACCGGCTCGTTCGTCGGGAGCATAGCGGGTTTGATGATTGACGGCACCCTGCACAGGTTCACGACCTACACGGGTGCCCACATCTTCTCCCTTGTCACGGGAACCAACGAGGCGCACCTGGTCCTTCGGGACCGGCATGCTGAGCTTGAGGTGGGAATTCATGGGGGCATGCCGGTGGCGTTGAAATCTCCTCTGCTTGGCGTGATGGACGGCCATGATGCGGAGTCTCTTGACGGGACGGTCGACGTTGCCATGCGGGCGCTCAAAGGGGGACGTCCGACGCTGCTTTTCCAGGGCACCGGCATGCTCGCTGGCGTCGAGGTGATGGACAAGCGCGAGGAACTGAGCTCGATCACATGAAGGGGTGAAGGGCCTCGGGGGGCTCTTGGTGGGACATGCCCGTTGCGGGAGTCCCTGTAACGTTTCCACGCTGCCGTCCCCTTGGGCATCGACCGACGGGGACCGCAGCAAGATCGGAGGTCACCATGACATCTGTCGAAAAAACCAAAGGCAACCTGATCGCGTGCAAGTGCTTTTCCTGTCCGAGCTATGAGTTTGCCTGCAAGGTTGAGTCCATGCCATCCAACGTGCTCCTCCTCTTTGGCGACATGGATAAAAAGCTGCATGCGGAGAAGCTGTTCTGCGCCTACGAGGAGAGCACCTGCATCACCGAAGAAAAGGGGTGCCTCTGTCCCGCGTGCCCGGTCACGGAAAAGTATCATCTTGACAAGGTGTATTACTGCCTGGAGAACGGCGGCAGGTAACCGTGAGGGCGGGGATGTCGAGTCCCCTTGCCTTGGGAAGCGCTGATTAGCTCGGCACGCCGTCCAGCCGGCCCGCTTCCCGCTGGATCAGGCTCGGAAATCCTCGACGTGCCGCCAGCACGCCTGCGGTTTCTTCGCCCGCCCAGAAGGAAGCAACCTCGCCCGGCCGACGGCCTCGCTTTAATCGGCGCTTTCCTCGGCCGGTTCGAAAAGGGACGGGTTCGGAAGTCTGCGAGGTGCATCCAGCATCCTGCAGCAGCCTCGCCCGTCCAACGCGAGAGATGGTTTGTCAGACCGATGGCTTTGGGCTGATCAACGCTCTCCGAGAAGCTTTTCGGCGTATGCCAGCTTCACGCAGCAGACGAAGACGGTCATGGCCGCGTCGAGCTCGTCGAGAGGCGGAAGCGTGGGCGCGATGCGAATGTTGCTGTCTGAGGGGTCCTGCTTGTAGGGATAGGTTGCTCCCGCGCCCGTCATGGTCACGCCCGCCTCCTTGGCCAGGGAGACGATGCGCTGCGCGGTTCCCTCGGGAGCGTCGAACGAGACGAAATATCCTCCGCGGGGGCTTGACCATGCGCAGCCGCCGACGATGGAGAGTCCCTCTTGGAGCCTGTTGTCCACCAACTCGAATTTCGGGCGGAGAATGGCGGCATGCTGTGACATATGGGCTGCCAGCCCCTCGGCATCCTTCAGGAAGCGCACGTGACGCAGCTGGTTGATCTTGTCATAGCCGATGGTGCCCACGCCCATGCGGCGTTTGATCTCGGCAATGTTTTCGGGGCTGGAGGCGAGGCCCGAAATGCCGGAGCCGGGGTGCGTCACCTTGGAGGTGGACGCAAACTTGAAGTAGCGATGGGGAGTGCCCGCCTCGCGGCATGCCGACCCGATGTCGAGCAGGTGGTCCTGATCGGCGGCGGAGTCGTAGAGGTGGTGCACGCAGTAGGCGTTGTCCCAGAAGATGCGGAAATCGTCAGCGGCACAGTCCATGGATGCCAGGCGCCTGACCACTTCGTCGGAGTAGGTGACCCCGCCGGGATTTGAATATTTCGGAACGCACCAGATGCCCTTCACGGCTGTGTCTGCTGCAACGATGCGCTCGACTTCGTCCATGTCGGGGCCTTCAGCGGTCATGGGCACGGGGATCATCTCGATGCCGAACGACTCGGTGACGCCAAAGTGACGGTCGTAGCCGGGAACGGGGCAGAGCCACTTTACTTTTTCCAGCTGAGACCAGGGAAGAGAGCCCAAGGTTCCAAAATCGAGGCAGCGTGCCATCGTGTCATACATGAGCGAGAGGCTGGAGTTGCCGCCGACAATGACGTTTTCCGGCTCGTCGTCCAACATGCATGCCATGAATCGCTTTGCTTCGGGCAGGCCGTCGAGCACGCCGTAGTTGCGGCAGTCGGTGCCGTTTTCGGAGCGGCAATCCTCTGCGGTCGTCACGGATGCCAGCATGGGCATGCTCAGATCCAGCTGGTCGGACCCCGGCTTTCCGCGCGCCATGTTGAGGGAGAGCTTCTCGGCCTTGATGGTGGCGTACTCCGTGTCCAACTGATCTTTGAGCGCCTCGAGTTCGTCGTGTCCCAGTTCCGCGTACGTGGGCATCGTGCTTCCTTTCGCATGGTCGTTGTGCCGGCTGCTTTCCTGTCGGCTGTTCTGTTCTGGTGGAACCCGAATTTCAGTATAGGGTTTCGTGCTCCGAGCGTCGAGGTCTCATCCGCCAAGGGGAAAACGCGGCCCCCTGCCGTCGGAAGAGGTTCTGGCTGGCAGGAGATGCCCTTGTCAGCAGCAGTGGATCGCGATGGGCCGATAGGCCGCCACGAGGTCGTCCAGCGACATGCGGGCATTGGCGGGGCTGGTGGAGGGCAGGGCGATGTGGGGGAGCGACGCGAGTTCCGGCGGCTGGAAGCGGCGATAGAGCACCGCCGCCTTTGCTCCGGTGGTGAACACCGCTTCCAGTGGGGCAACGCAGGCGATGGAGCCCAGGTCGTTTGGCATGGGATCCTCTATGGATGCGTCGGAAGCGCCGTCGATGGTGCACGATGCCAGCACGTCCCAGAGCGCGATGCGGTGGGCGGCCAGGAACGCCGTGCGCTCCGCGATGCCGAGAGGCTCCTTCTCATCGAACAGCCTGCCCAGGACTTTCCAGAAGCGGTTCTGGGGGTTTCCGTAGTAGAAGCCGACCTCCCGTGATTTCGGAGAGGGCATCGTTCCCAGGACAAGCACGCGCGACCTGCTGTCGAAGAGGGGCGCGAGTGGATGCTCTCTGCGCTGGGGCCCGCTCACGACTTGCTCGCGTGGGAGGAGGCGGCGGCGTGCGGAAGGGCGATTGTGTGTCCAGATGGGGCGTGCCGCGACGAGGCAGGCCATGCATGCTGCCCGTCATGTCTGTTTCCGAGGATCATGATCGGCTTGGGATTTCCCGGGACGCCTTGGCGAGCACGTGCGACTTCGCGGCGTGACGGAACTCGTTGAGATAGTACCCTTCGGCAAGATCGAGCGTGCAGTCAAGAGCGTAGACGGTAAGTGTGTACACGTGGGTCCTGTCCGGAGGACAGGGGCCGGTGTAACGGTGGATGATCGATGGATCCGTATATGATCCGGCCAGCGGCGACCAGCTGCTGTTCGAGCCTTGGACGCACGGCACGGCTTCCGTCGCGCTTGCGTTTTCGGGGATGAGGAGCGTTGATGCCGGGAAGTTGCAGGCGATCCAATGGATCCAGCAGAATCCTCCAACGGGTATGGCGTCCCAATCGACAAAGGTGAGGGCCAGGGATTGCGCGTTATCCGGAACGTGATCGAGGGTGAGGGGAAACGAGCGGATGGGGTGCCCTTTTTTCTGAAAGCAATCCGGGGCATGCTTGCCAAAGCGATCCGGCAATAAACCGTTTTCCAGTTCGACGGACACGTTCATGAAGTCATCCTCTTTTCGGTCGCTTCTGAATCTGGGCGGGATGCTGTTTTCCATTATGCGCTATGTTCAGGCTCTCTTCCAACCATCTGTGTCAAATAGCAGAGCGAAGAAAGGTCACCGCAAAGCGAACGGGAGGGCCGAAGCTCTCCCGTTGCGTGACATGTTGCTTGATTGCCGTGCGGCTAGAACTGGAGCGCGCAGGTGAAGCCGGCCCATGAGAGCGCGTCGGTGTCGCGCACATAGGCGTTGAAGGTGGGAGCGTGCACGTAGTGCGAACCGCCGTAGCTGACGGCGATGCCCACATGTCCATAGCGATAGAGAACGTCGCCGGGACGCGCTTCCGAAACGGACACGATGTTGCTCGCCCGCGCGTACAGCGATTCGGTCTGATGGGGCAGGGATATGCCCACCTGCAGGTAGGCCCAGCGAACCAAGCCCGAGCAGTCGAATTCGTTGGGGCCTTCGGCAGCCCAGACGTACGGGCAGCCGATGCGGGACATGGCGTAGTCGACGACCGAGCCGTAGGACCCGACGGACCCGCCGCTTCCGCCCGAGTTGCCCCCGCCGCCGCTGTTGCCGCCGCCCGAGTTGCCGCCACCTCCGGTGTAGCCGCTGTCGCTGGTGCCCCCGCCGCCGGTGCTGGGCTGGGCCGCGGCCTGCTGGGCCGCCGCCTGCTCCGCCGCCGCGCGCGCGGCGGCCGCCTGCTCCTCGGCCAGGAGGGACTGGGCCTCCGCGTCGAGGGAGTTGAACAGCTCCGTCGCCTGGCTCACCTTGGCCTCGGCGGCGTCCTTGAGCTGCTTGGCCTCGGCGGCCTTGTCGGCCGCTATCTGCTCCTGGCGGGAGTACTCGTCCTTGGCCGCCTGGAGCTCCTCGCGCAGCTCCTTGGTCTCCTCGACCATCTGGCCGTCGTTCTCGTTCATCTGGGTGAGGATGTCCCAGTTCTGGGCGAGCTCGTCGAACGAGGACGATCCGAGGATGAAGTCGAGGAAGCTCGTGGACCCGGTGCGGTACATGCTGCGGGCGCGCACGCCGAGCTTCTCCTGGTGGTCGGCTATCTTCGCGTTCGCGTCGTCGATCTTGACCTGCTCGGCCTCCATGGCTGATTGAGCGGCGTCATGCTCGTCGAGCGCCTTCTTGTAATTCTCAGCAGCAGCTTCCAGGTCGGCTTGGAGCCCGACCAGCTGGTTGCGCACGGCGTCGGCCTCGGCCTGGGTCTCGGCCGCGGTCTTCGCGAAAGCTGTTGAGGGGGAGAGGGCTGCTATGATGCCGACCGTGGCGGCACCGCCGATGAACGTTCGCCTGCTGAGTGCGTTTGGATGCTCTCTCATGCAAGATCCTCCTTGATTGAGCACGTGGTATGTATAAGGCTTGGGGCATAATAGCATGTTCGATCAGATTAATAAAAAAGGATGTGAACGTGTTTCATAATCCCAGTTCAAGAACGGGGATGTTTCGTGTTGCTCAAACGTAAGAACACTTGTTTGCGCCAACGAAGGCCCTACGTATGGCGGGGAGGGGCGGCCCTTTCACCGTATGTCGTATGCCCCTTGCCCGCCTCTTCCCGTTGGGGCATTATTGCCGATTTATCCCTATGATTTTTGTCTGTATCCTCTTGTAACGCCACTTCAGAAACGTTGTCGAGCTCATTCAAAATCGTGTCCCGCGTCGGCTCTGTGTCGGGCTGGTAATGCCTTGCATCGTTTCCTGTTATCCCACATGAATCAAGGTTTTATCCGGGATACAGTCGGATGAGGGGCCGCGTCCTCCAAAAAGGGGGGAGAGCCTTGTTTCTGATGTTGGGAGGCGTTCGTCCCCTTTTTCGAAGACGGGAGTTTTCTGTGTCGGAGGTGTGGCGAGAGGACTGCTTCCTGATGAAGTGTTTCCAGCTTTTCACGAACAGACGCTTCATGTTAAGCATTTCGGTCCCTCGCTGTTTCTGGCGGTCTGCCAGGGTGTCATGCGGCGCCGGGCCCACCCCCGTCCCCTGTGACAAGCGACGCCGTGGCTCCCGGCACTGCGCTCGGGCGGTGCGGCGATGATCGAAAAGGGGGCCAATGTGCCCAAAACGCGCCAAGTGTGACATCGGAGCGAGACGCCGGCCCGCTTTCGCGGCCTCTGCCTCCCGACACTGTTTCACGTCTCTTTTTCAGAGGCTTCTGATCAGGTGATCTGCCCGAAAGCGAAAGAGACGCGGCCCATTGCGCCTGCTTGACGGCCGCACGCGCGCTCCCGGCTGTCACAATTGGCGAGAAAACGGCACCCCCATGGACAGGTTCGCTCGAACCCTCAGCCTATCGGCTTCGCCAACGGCGGCGCCCACTGCCGGGGCCGACGGCAAAGGACCGACGCCGGGGCCAACGGCCAACAACAGCCAACGGGCGACACCGGGCCAGCGGCCAACAGGCAACGTCGCAGGATGTCGTCGACGGGAATGCCGCAGAAACGTGGCATCTGCCAGAAACAGCGAAGGGCCAACATTCCGCGTCGGGCCTTGGTGCGCCCTCCTTCGTCTCCCTTGCGTCGAAGGCCGTGAGACGTCAAGGGCCGAATCGCCAAGCGGGGAGACATCAAGTAGGGAAGCGTCATGCCTGGAAGCATCAAGTACGGAAGCATCATGCGCCGAAACGCCAAGCGTGCGACTCCAAACTGAGAAACATCGAGCTGAGAGCCAGCAAACGCGTCGGCGGAGCGCTCTCTTTCGAACTCCCTCTATAATAAAGTAAAAAGATTTTTTTTTGCGGGTCGCCTCGGTGCGCAAATTTGTCGTGTTTCCGCATGTGCCAGAGTTTGCGTTGCGCTGGAATCCGTTCCTGTATGTTCATCCATGCCTGCTTTGGCGCATGAAGAAGCAAGTCCCTTGTAAAAGTCCCCTATAATAAAGATTCTGTTTCATGCGGAGAGAAGGGGCCGAGAGACGTCTGCGGCTTTTTCGAATGGTTTTTGGAGAGGGGAGGCAAGAAGGAGGAACGATGGAGACACGCCCGGGGGCGTGTAGGCAGTTGACACGCTGATGATCCTAGCGTATTATTCTCCTGCTCGCGCGTTCAACTATGAAAACGCGCTGGCCGGCAGCTTGATAAATACACATGAATTGAGCGACACATGGGAGTGTGCCCGAGTGGTTAAAGGGGACGGGCTGTAAACCCGTTAGCTATGCTTACCTAGGTTCGAATCCTAGCGCTCCCACCATCTTGCCTGTGTAGCTCAGTCGGTAGAGCACTTCGTTGGTAACGAAGAGGTCACCGGTTCAAGTCCGGTCGCAGGCTCCATTTTTCAACATGGCGGTGTAGCTCAGTTGGTCAGAGCACACGGTTCATACCCGTGGCGTCACTGGTTCAAATCCAGTCACCGCTACCATTTGAATATATCGCGCCCTCTGGGCGCGTCATTGTTTTGTTTTGAATTCGCGTAAGCGAACCTACCTATAAAGGAGGATGACACATGGCTAAGGAGAAGTTCGAGCGTACCAAGCCACATGTTAACATTGGTACGATCGGCCACGTCGATCACGGAAAGACGACGCTCACCGCAGCAATTTCCAAAACCTTGTCCGGCAACACGGGCGAGCATGGCACGGCACATGCGGACTTTACGGCCTTCGAGGATATCGACAAGGCTCCCGAAGAGCGCGAGCGCGGCATAACGATCTCCATTGCTCACATCGAGTACGAGACGGATGCTCGCCACTACGCTCACGTTGACTGCCCGGGTCACGCTGACTACGTCAAGAACATGATCACGGGTGCCGCACAGATGGACGGCGCTATCCTGGTCATCGCCGCCACCGACGGCCCGATGGCTCAGACTCGCGAGCACATCCTGCTCGCTCGTCAGGTTGGCGTTCCCTACATCGTCGTTTTCCTGAACAAGTGCGACATGGTCGACGACGAAGAGCTCCTCGAGCTCGTCGAGATGGAAGTTCGTGAGCTGCTCGATACCTACGAGTTCCCCGGTGACGACACTCCGATCATCCGCGGTTCCGCACTCAAGGCCCTTGAGGGCGAGCCTGAGTGGCAGGAGAAGATCTGGGAGCTCATGGATGCGGTTGACACCTACATCCCGACCCCGGAGCGCGACATCGACAAGCCGTTCCTGATGGCTGTCGAAGACACTATGACCATCACCGGACGCGGCACTGTCGCGACTGGCCGTGTCGAGCGTGGCATCCTGCACGTGAACGACCAGCTCGAGATCATCGGCATCAAAGACACCACGACGTCGGTCTGCACCGGCATCGAGATGTTCCGCAAGCTGCTTGACGAGGCTCGTGCCGGCGACAACATCGGCTGCCTGCTTCGTGGCGTCAAGCGTGAGGACATCGTTCGCGGCCAGGTTCTTTGCAAGCCGGGTTCGGTTACTCCGCACACGGTGTTCGAAGGCCAGGTCTACATCCTGACCAAGGAGGAGGGCGGTCGTCACACTCCGTTCTTCGACGGATATCGTCCCCAGTTCTATTTCCGCACCACGGACGTCACCGGCGTTGCTCACTTGCCGGAAGGCACCGAGATGGTCATGCCGGGCGACAATGTGCTCATCAAAGGTGAGCTCATCCACCCGATCGCCATGGAGGAAGGCCTCCGCTTCGCCATCCGCGAAGGCGGCCGCACCGTTGGCTCTGGTCGTGTCACCACGATCATCAAGTAACACGCTTTAACAGGATGCGGAGTCCGCTTCGGTGGGCTCCGCTCTTCAGAATTCATGTGTATGCCACGCAAGCTCGGCACGAAACGATAAGAGGAGAATTCATGCGTACGTTGGTCACCTTGGCGTGTACTGATTGCAAGCGACGCAATTACACGACCAAGAAGAACAAGCAGAACGACCCCGATCGTATCGAGTTGAAGAAATACTGCAAGTGGTGCGGAGAGCATACGCTGCATAAGGAAACTCGATAACGGCATCAGGGCAAGAACGAGCATAGGCCAGTAGCTCCAATTGGTAGAGCGGCGGTCTCCAAAACCGCATGTTGGGGGTTCGAGTCCCTCCTGGCCTGCCAGCTTGTTTGAAGTGAGCAGCTTGCATTCAGGTTGCTTGGGTGAGCAGCTTGAAGCCAAGCTGCTTGTTTGGCGTTTAGACGGATACTATTTTCCGGTTAAGGATCCAAATGGCAAAGAAATCAAAGACACAGCGAGCAAAGGCATCGGCCGCGCGTTCCGAACGCAAGGCCAAGGCCCGCATTGCAGATGATGCGGTTGAGGGCTCTCCTGATGCTGAGAAGGATGTCGCCGCAGCTGAAACTCCCAAGAGGAGATTCTTCAAAAAGGCCGACAAGGATTCGAAGGCATCGCTCAGCCAGCCGGTGAAGGCTCAGCAGAAGAAGCCTGAGAAGAAGGTCGAGAAGAAGCAACGCTTCACCTTCCTCAAGGGCGTCCGCGCGGAGTTGAAACGGGTCACGTGGCCGACGAAGCAGGACGTGCTTCGGTGGAGCGTCGTGGTTGTCGTTGCGTTGGTGTTCTTCGGCGCGTACGTCGCCGTGCTTGATAACGCCGTCATCACGCCTCTGTTGGTCGCCATTTCCGGATTGGGAGTATAACGTCATGTCGAAGAAGTGGTACGTTCTGCATACCTATTCAGGGTATGAGAACAAGGTCAAGAACAATCTTGAGACACGTATCGAGACGATGGGTTTGGAAAACAGCGTCTTTGCCATTGAGATCCCGACTGAGATGGTTGCGGAAATCAAGGACGGCGGACGTCGTGTCGAGAGTGAGAAGAAAGTGCTTCCAGGCTACGTGCTTGTTCGCATGGAGCTTGACGATCGCAGCTGGGCCGCAGTGCGCAACACGCCCGGCGTCACCGGTTTTGTAGGCAGCCAGGGCAACCCTGCGCCTCTCACG
This sequence comes from Actinomycetes bacterium, assembly GCA_023429565.1. Classification (GTDB taxonomy): domain Bacteria; phylum Actinomycetota; class Coriobacteriia; order Coriobacteriales; family Eggerthellaceae; genus JAEWQO01. The sequence goes on along the minus strand of JAEZDJ010000059.1, from coordinate 2,317 downwards.
CGCGAAGAGTACAACAAGATCATGAAGCGCACGAGCAAAGAGGCTCCGAAGAAGACCTCTTCGAGCCTTGAGGTCGGGCAATCCATCAAGGTTGTCTCTGGGCCGCTCGCTGAGTTTGACGGCACCGTGTCTGAGGTTTCACCCGATGCCGGCAAGGTCAAGGTCATGGTTTCCATCTTCGGGCGCGAGACCCCCGTGGAGCTTTCGTTCGATCAGGTTGCCAAGATTTAATTGCACCAAAAGGCGATCTGTTTGGAAGCATGACAGACGGAATGCGAACACAAGCGACGTCGCGTGCCCGCGTGGACCGGGGCTTCTCATTCGGCACCAACCGCTTTGTTGATAGATTTTTGTGAAACATACTCAGCTGAAAGGATAGTTCACATGGCTGAAAAGAAAGCAACTGGCTTTATCAAGCTTCAAATTCCCGCTGGGGCGGCCAATCCGGCTCCTCCGGTCGGTCCCGCGCTCGGTGCGCAGGGCGTCAACATCATGCAGTTCTGCCAGGCGTTCAATGCCCAGACGCAGGACCAGTCCGGGACCATAATCCCGGTCGAGATCACGGTGTACGAGGACAAGTCGTTCACCTTCATCTGCAAGACGCCTCCGGCGGCTGTGCTCATCAAGGAAAAGCTCAGCATCAAGAGCGGTTCTGGCATTCCTCAGCTGCAGGCCGTTGGCACGCTGACTGAGGATCAGCTCCGCGAGATCGCGGAGATCAAGATGCCGGACCTGAATGCCAACACCATTGAGGCCGCCATGGAGATCATCGCAGGAACCGCACGGAGCATGGGTGTGCGCATTGAAGGCCGCGACTTGAAGATCAAGTACGTGCCCTCCAAGAAGGTCGCTGCCATGATGCAGGGCAAGACCCTTGAGGACGAGGACTAGATCCTCAAGCTAGGGAATCGTTCATGCTGGATGGGGTGTCGAGCATCTGGCTGAAATGGTACGAGAGGGAGTCACTGAGGCGACAAAGCCGCTGAAGGACTCGAAGAAGTGGGAGAGCGCTGCGGCGTTCGCTACACACCACGAAAGGAATTGAGATGACCAAGAAGAACTCCAAGAACTACCGCGCGTCAGTTTCCAAGGTCGAAGAGGCCGACTACGCTCCTCTTGAGGCGTGCAAGCTGGTCAAGGAACTTTCTACGGCAAAATTCGATGAGACCGTCGAAGTTCACTTCCGCCTTGGCATCGACACTCGTCAGGCCGATCAGCAGCTGCGTGGCACGGTCAGCCTGCCCAACGGCTCGGGCAAAACCGTTCGCGTCGCCGTCTTCGCCGAGGGCGAAGCTGCTCGCGCTGCGGAAGAGGCGGGTGCAGACATCGTCGGCACTGATGAGCTTATCGCGCAGATCCAGGCTGGAGAGTTCAACTTTGACGCCACGGTGGCAACGCCTGACCAAATGGGCAAGGTTGGCCGTCTGGGCAAGATCCTGGGACCCCGCAGCCTCATGCCGAACCCGAAGCTGGGCACCGTCACGAACGATGTCGCCAAGGCCATCAGCGAGCTCAAGAGCGGCCGCGTCGAGTATCGCGCTGACCGCTACGGCATCGCACATGTCATCATTGGCAAGGTGAGCTTCTCTCCTGAGCAGTTGGTCGAGAACTACGGTGCCGTGTATGACGAGGTGCTGCGCATGAAGCCTTCTTCTGCCAAGGGAAAGTACGTGAAGTCCATCGCCATCGCATCCACGATGAGCCCTGCCGTTCGCGTTGACTCTTCGGTGGTGCGGAACTACACTGAGGCAGCTGCGGAATAGCGTCTTGCAACGCAGCGTTCTTGCTTTTGTGTGTATGTGAAAAGGGAGCCTTGGGCTCCCTTTTTTTATGGAAAGACATCGGTGGTCTGGAGGCCGTTTCCATCAGGTGCTGGCGCCTCCCTGGCTTTTGACGTCCTGGGTCGCACTTGGCACCCCCTGCTGCCCTATCCCGGATGATCCTCGTCGTTTCCGAATGCCGGTCCTCCGCCGTTTCTGGCGGGCCCGTTGCCGGGGATGGGGCAGGGCAGGTGCCGCAGGGTTCTTCTCGAACAGTTGGAAACAGCAAAGAGCCCGAACAGCGAAGAGCCCGAACAGCGAAGAACCCGAACAGCGAAGAACAGATGTTTCACGTGAAACATCTGTTCGTGTAATATGCATAGAGATGCATTCTGTGATTTTCTCTCATTACGCCTCATCACAGTCCAAGCGACATTCGATCAGGACACCATTGTTGGCTGGTTGCCCTAGAGCGTGAACAGCCCTGAAGGGCTGCCGATCGGTTGTCTCCGGATGGCCTTATGTCCCTGTTGCCTCTTGAGGGCCGGGGGGGGGGG
>JAEZDJ010000028.1 GCA_023429565.1 Actinomycetes bacterium | reverse complement strand
ACGCAGCATACACCCAACCTCTGGTTGCTTACTTACCCAGAATGACGCTGGTCCAAAACGAGGTGTCGTCGGGGTCCGTCAGGTGCAGGGTTGCTTACTTACCCAGAATGACGCTGGTCCAAAACCTCAAATTGACCAAAATCCCTGCTGCAAGGGATGTCCACTCTGGATAAAATCTAATATTCAACGTAGTCTCCATCAACAAACAATCGATTGTCAAGGTGCGTGAAATCAATTCTATCATCAGTCTCATATAGTAAGACCATCAGCTGCTCCGAAGCAACTAACATGCAAAGCTCATCAAATTGATTCTGGGTCAACAAAGTACACAAATTGATAAGAGCAATGGCTTTCCCCGGGAACAAGTCAGAAGCAATCCTCAACAAATGGCATATTTTATCAAAGGGTGTAACATCATTGTCCGTGTCAACGCCGAATCCTGCCATTCTTAGATACTTAGTCACATCCCAATCATTTAGAAATGCATAGTTGGCCGACATCTGAACGAATTTGCCATCAAACACTTCTTCCATTTGCAAATTGATTTCCTGCAAAGTACCCTGAAAGCTCCCCTCATCAGCTATATCTGAGGTCAATTTCTTGATTGCAAGCGCTACGATCCTTTTATCGTTCAAGTCGAATGATAAAAGATCCCCCACAACAAAGAGAGACTCTGCAATTTTCAATTCACGATTGTCATCATCAAAACAAGCAGCCGGTTCAAAAACGTCGGCCGTATACTCTTGAACCAATGAATAGGCACAGCGCGAGAACAGTGAGTGATCATTAATATGCAAAATACTGATTTTTCCAGGTTCGATCATGAGAGTATTTTCAAACTTCTCAAAGACAATTTTCATAAAATCACCAGCCTGTCACTATCATTGAGTTCTTCGTGTCTCATCATGTTGCCAGTGATTTCAACAATAGCGGCGTATTGCTTCTCCGTTACTCGGAGAACCTGAACCAACCCCTTGTTTGGTTTTTTCTTCTTCAGACGCGCAAGTGCCGCCTCAGCCGACTGGCCATCGAGCACCATCTTGCAATACACGCTCTTCTGCATCATGAGATACCCGTCTTTAATAAGAAATTTCCTGAACTGCCGATAGCTCTTGCGCTGAACAGCCGTTTCGATAGGAAGATCAAAAAAGACTATGAGTCTCATATATCTATCCCTCATCGAGCGAGAACTCCACATACGCATCTATCTCACCGCGTTGCGCCAAAATAGCAAGGTTTGTTTTGGTGAATAACGACAGTATGGAAGAAAGCCTGTACCTGCCTTGTTCAATATAGTAATAATCATCAAACAAGGTCAGCAGTTCCATTTTTGCCTGTTTGCCCAATTCCTGCTCGGAATGATTCACCACATACCAATCGATCACAGGTCTGAAAGGCTCCATGAAATCACAGGACAAATTGAAATGATTGTATTCGTTGCAATGATTGATTCCCAACTGGGTCAGCTGACCACGCGCTGTGATTTCCCTGTTCAGCCAGGCCAACAGAATTGAGTAACCGTAGTTCAGCTGAGCATTTATCCCACACTCCTTATCCCGATTAAACCCATTGCCAAACAATGCATTGAAATAGACTTTCGCAGCATGCCCTTCTCTGTTTGAAGCATCGCCAAGCTGTACACATTCCTCGTATTCGCGAAGCATCGTTGTTTGGGCAAGGCCTAAGCGCGCGAGAATCACCGCCTGGTTGTGTATCTTCGAAACCACAATACGTTGCCACAGACGATCGGCAATCCCCTTATTCCACGCAATCTGCTCTCTGATTCGCTTTGTAGAATTATGTGCACCATAAATGGGTGAATACTGTCCAATGGGGTTGTGCTGGACATCGCAGAAAACCACCGGAATACATTCCTTCGCAAGTTCGGACATAAGATATGAGCTGATATACGTCGCCGTGCTCTCAATGACCATCATAGATATTTCGGAAAGATGAATCATAGTTTGCTTATCTTGACGAACTACCAAATACCCATTTTGATATGAGCAACGACAGCGCTCCGTAATATAGACCGTTCTATAGCTCAATACGATATCTCCGCTCGAACAATCCCGTTACAGAGGAGTCAATATAGGTAATACTTTCAGCTGCAGAACCGAAATTGATGTTCGTCATACGACCAAGTGCTGTCGCCAGCCCCAATGAAGCCAACCCGTAAGCCGCATCGCAATGAAGCATGGCCAATAAGTCTGATATAACCGCCAGCTTTCTCAGAAGATCCATTGCGCAAAAATTTGTTATCGCCGCATCGCTTTTCAGCTTCTGGAGCACACCTTTATATCGAGGATAATGTTGCTCAATCTGTTCACACAAGTATTCAAACAAGCCGTTGGCTTTCTCCGATGGATTAGCAATTTGACTCATTCGCTGGTTGCTTCCAGCCGCATCAAGCAGCTGGACATATTCTATTGGAGCCACAGCTGCCGAGCGTTAATCATCTCGCAAGAGGATGTCAGATAATATAAACCCCGATCCCATTCAATCTTCTGATACTTACATACACACGCTTTCAGAATACGAGGGCGCTCATATCGTCTTTCCAAATATGAGAGTAGATCAGCATCGGTTTCAATGCGATATGAAGCATCCACAGGGATGCCAACCATTGAGATGGCTTTCCTTTTCTTACCCCGTGTTTCAACCACATGCTCCACAATCGAATAGAATGCGGAATTAGGGCTCATGTAATAGCCATGCTTCGTTGGGTCCATCCCTTTCTTCAAAGGGATGGCTTTGTCGGACGGTTCCCTTCGTGAATATACCGTTTGATTCCAGAACTCGCCAGTCAGCTTCTCCACCTTGCGGGAAACAAAGCAATCTTTGTAGTTCAGACATTTTCGAATGCGCGCAAGCTCCTCCTCGCCATACCAGGTATCTCTGAATATCTCACCTGTCTCAACATCAAAGCCGTTCTTCACAAAACTATTTACGATCAGGCCCGACGTTCCCTGGCGCATCTTTTTAGTAGCAGCTGCATAACGAGTATATGTTTTGTAATCCAGATCCTTTGCCATTGATGGATATCTCTTCTGCAAAAAACGGCTTATCTGACATGCCAGATAAGCATCATGTGCATGATGGTAGTCATTCACCAAGCGACTTTTGTAAAAGCCATATTGATGTCGCAGATTCGAGGTCAACTCCGCCTTAATGGCTTCGACGGTCGCATCGGGATAATTCGCCTGCAACAATGTCACCACATGTTTCGAAATCTGTCGTGTTTCCACCAACTGCCGGTTGATGAATCCACTCACCTGTTTTTTCGATACTGTAGTTCGAGTGAGATTGTCAAACTTCTTTTTGCTCAGAAGCCCCACTTCATAAAGAGCCTTCCAGCGTGCGAAATTCCTTCTTCTTATGGCATCATCGAGGGGATATACATCGAGTTTGGATTCATTGCAATCGCGATGCACCAACACCTTGTTATCAATCGAGTCATCCTTGACGAGCGATTGGGGAACAATATGGTCGACATGATAGTCGCTTAGATTATTGATAGATAGCGGCTTTTCGCAATACATGCACTTTCCTCGCTGCAGAAAATACAAGAAGAGGCGCTCTTTATCCAGACCGTCCTTGCTCGACCGCAACTCCTTATTAAGATCGCCATCGTTGTCCGCAACAACAAGATCTTTTGTTATCGCACCGTACCACTCCTCAAGTTGCCTTGCACGCGATTTCGTTCTGCTCCCCTTGGTTTTACCAACTTCTTCACGCGCCATTTCAACGCAAATTTTTGCAGGTTGTTTCCCCGTGATTTGCACTATCTCGTTAACGATTTTTAAACTTTGATTGATGCCACGTTTTATTGCCGGAGAGCCAGGAATGTCCTCGAGAGCAGATCCTTGTTGATTTCCCAGAAAATCACGATTCTTTTCCTCTAGAACGGCCTTGAAGCCAAATCGTTCATCGGCGAGAATCTCCATCATATTCATAGGCATAGCGCTATCGCTATCGTGCAAGATGTCCATAATGCAGACACGCCGACCCTCATAATCTACGCGCAATTCTTCAAGAAATTCTCGAGATAGGTTTGACCAACCTGTATAGCGTAGTTTGCAGATTTTTTTCACCTGATCGGCATCAAGGACTCCGCTGCCGTCGCATTCAATAGGACCATACGTCTTCTTTACCTTACGGGTAAGGATTTCCTTATCTTCAAAAATAGTTATCCAGGTAATAAGCGTTTCCACCATTTCATACTCTTCGCCAGATGCGATATCATGACCCAAAATGTTCTTGAAGTCGATATAGGAAGAAAGCGATGAAGCAAATTCGTTTTCCTTCTGAGTGCCCTCAACGCGATAATGAGTGCCCCCAAACCTGCTTTTGAGGTACTCTTCGACCCGGACGGTCTTCACCTTTTTCAAATTTTTAAACACATCGTTGAAAACAGCTTGCGCGGTTTCGACATCCATACGCAGGAATTTTTCACCATCCGCATCTTGTTTGCATACATTAAGTTCCTGACGAACGCAAAACTCCGAGTACAGCAACGAATTCTTGGGAATCACGCTCTTACCAAGATAATAGCTGCATTCACCAGTCATGTTTCTGATGAATGCCTCAGCGGAAGCATCTTTATCGATGACCTCCTTAAATGTCCATGGTTTAACGGGGTCGCCTTCATGACCTTCCTTACGCACTGCCCATGAAAACGATTTGGTACGATTTGGGTTCGATTCCTTTCCCAATGGACCAACATAATATGGCAAACGAAACTTGAGCAGTTCCTCGATATGCTCGCCGCTATCCCGCAAACTTTGATAATACGGTTTTTGGTTTTCAATGATTGCATGCATTTCTTCGAGATGAAGTTGATGGGGAATCGCGCCGTTTTGGCTTGTGCGCTGTTTGCGTAGAAATGTCCCGTCGTCCATCTTCTTGAGCATCTTGTCCCATAGCGGTCGATCAGATTCGTCAAACGCTACCGAGGAAAACAGCATCCTGACTTCCTTGTAGAAAGCATCAGCAGACTGCTTGCCTAAAACGTAAGCGGTATATCCTTTCGCTTGCGACTTTTTGTATGATCCATCTGCATAGCTCGATCCCCGGAACATCCCGTTAAAAGTAGGGTTCTTGGTATTGCCTGAGCCATCTTCGATCATCTCATCCCGGAAATACTTCTTCACAAGCCTTTTCAATCTTTGGAGATCATCATGATGATCCGCATAGAGATTAACCATCGACTCCGAAAGGCTCTTCGATCCTTTCAGCAAACCAGCAAGCAAAAAGGCATCATGGAGCCCCTTGAGCACGGCGAAAAAGGGTGCATCTTCCTCTGCAAGTATCTCCGTCTCGAACTTCTCAACTTTGTCATCTTTGTCGAATGAGAACTTAGCATCGCTGTTTTCTTCAACATCAAATAATAAGGCGTAATTTACTTGATACCCCAGCGCTGCATCACCAATCGACTTTGCCCGTTTCTTTTCATCTACGGCAAGACCGAGAGCATCTGAGAAGCGTTCTTGACGAATACGACGCACATCGGCAGACTCCTCAAGCGCAGCCTTCAATGCATGTTTGTCCACATCATTTTTCTCAAAAACAATATCGTTGCGATAGCAATAGTCATCGAACTCGTCCAGGAAGTCATCCACCGCCGCCGATGCATCAGCGCTTGCCGCCGATACGTTTCCTTGTATCAAGAAATTACCGCGATACTTCATCATGTGATGCAACGCCAAATACACAAGACGGATATCAGCTTTCTCCGACGACTCAACGAGACGTTCGCGCAAATGATAAATTGTTGGGAATTCTTTGTAGTATTCCTTTTCGGAATATCCTGCATCATTAAAAAGAGTGAACGGGTCCGTAAAATCCTTATCGTCAGTCCATAGTGACGACTGGTTCATCCGAATGAAAAAAACTGGGTCGACTTCCTTCATGTCAGGGTACAAAAACGCACGCAAATCCTGGATACGGCGATAGCGTCTCCCGTACCGCCGGCGCAATGCACGAGCGACACGAGTCGAAGCGGCAGTATCGGCACTTTCAAAAAGCCGGCTTCCCCAGGTGTTCCTCCCCTTGAATCTATAAAGCTCACCGTTCTCATCAAGAACAGCCCAACCAACGGATCCTGTCCCAATGTCCAAACCAATGGAATAGTTTTCTGCATTTCGAAGATTCATGTTGCATACGCTCCCTTTATTTGCTATCTTACGGATGTTGCTCTTACCCAGAGTGACGCTGCGAGTCAAAATAACGGCTCTGCCTTATCCGCTGCTCTTGCAGCCCCATGTAGATGGGTTTGAAAGATCCTTCGGGATCTTTCTTTTTGCTCAAATTTTCTCTACCCCTCATGGCTCCTCCACCCGTGGCTCATACAACCCGACAATATTCATCAAGTAATCCCGGTAATCCTCGACCAGAGACTGCGGCTTCACCACTTGAATCAATTCACCAAACTGGGCAAGCCATCCATAGAAAACCGGGCTTTTCAAGACGATGACATGTACACGCGCTGTCCCGTCCGCATGCGCAGACGAGAGCACATCCCTGCCAAACCGGTCTATGACCGCGCCCATAGCTTCTTTGCATACCTTGAGCTCAACCGATGCCGTATCCCCGGAGAACATTCCAAACGATCTTATCTCGAACTCGCGCACATCGAATGAAGCGATGCGCGCGTTACGCGTCGCGGCATGCTTCGACATCCGCAGGTTGAGCATACGGTCGACACGGTACCGGACGAAATCGTCATGGGCGTCATTGAACGCGATCAGGTAGTAGTACCCTTCCGAATACACCAGGCACACGGGGGTCTCCACGTAGAACTCCGCATTGTGTCGAAGGACCTTCGCTTTATCGGTACCGTATTCGAAGTATTGGAATTCAACCTTCCTCTTCCCCATGATCGCTTCCTGAATTTTGTCCACATTGTAGAAAACGCTCTCGTTCTGCATCTTGATGCGCCCCTCAACAAAAACTCGCTTGCCGAGAAGCTGGGCTTGGGAATAGGATGCAAACGCTTTGACACTCTCGACTAAGGCCTCGCTTTTGGATTCAGTCAAGAACCGCGAGCTCTGGATGGCGTCGATGAGCAGGAGAAGTTCGGGAAATTTGAAAGGACGGTTTTTCAATGCGTATTCGCAGGGAGCTCCGCGCTTTTCTATGTCAAATCCAAAATCGCGCAACGCTTCAATATCCCGATAAATTGCTTTTCTCTCGGCCGCTATGTCATGTTCAGCAAGCTTTGATATGATCTGGACCATAGTGAGCCCCTGCTCTTCATCCGTTTCCTCCCTCAATATCTTCATAAGATAAAAAAGCTTCAGCCTTTTCCGCCCACCTCCCATAAACCCTCCTCCCTCTTTAAAAATATTCGTAAGTCAATCGTATCTCTTATATGATGATCTAGATGTCCATAAAATGGGACAGTACGGTCATGTTATTCAATTTTTATCATCTCTTGACGATCCCCTCACCACCAGGCATTTCCCAAAGTATAGATTAATGATCAACGTTAATTAAACGAAATAGTGGATTTTCTGATTTCAGGCCAGAATTTTTCAGCCCTCATCTCCCCTCATCTTTGCCCACAAGCGCGGCACCTCTGCCCCTTCCCTCCACATCTCGTGAGACATCTCCACGAACGAACGTTCTCTGTAGTATACTGGGAGGATTACCTCGAGATGAAAGAGCCGTATGATATCCGACACCGAAATCGGTCAGCATTGTTATCCCCGCACGTTGAGGCGCGCCCAGCAGATCGCGTCGTCAGACAGGAACATCCTCACTAAAATGTGCCGTTACAATGGCGATGAGACCATGCTGAGCGCGTTCGTGGCCAGCAGCAGCGGATGGGACGACCGCTATCGCACCTCGGTCAGTTTTTCCGAATCAGAGGACGCCGTCATCGACTACTCGTGCACGTGTCCGGCCTCCTACGAGTACGGCGGCATGTGCAAGCACTGCGCTGCGCTCATCCTCTCCTACAACGAGTCGCCCGAGCGCTTCATGGGCTATCAGGAACACCGACGTCCCGCCACCTCGTCCTGCATCGCAGACCTCATGAAACGCACGGCTCAGAAGGTGAATGCCGCTGAGGAGGAAGACGTCAGCATCGAGACCACCCTCACCTATGGCTTCCGCCTGTGGTCGGTCCACTTCAAGCTCGTGGGACCTCAAGGCTCCTACGTCCTGAAAAGCATTTCCGACTTCGTCCAGCATATGAGAACGGGAGAGCGGTTCTCCTATGGCAAGAAGCTCACCTTCACCCATACGCCCAATGCGCTGACGCCTCAGGCCCGCGCCGTCGCACGTTTCCTGGAGCGCGCCGTGTCGCTCCGGGCGCAGGCGAGCAAGACGATGCACGGATACTACAGTTCTCGCAACGAGGCAGCCCGCGATCTCGACCTGTCCGACTCCGAGGTGGTCGAACTGCTCGACACGCTCGGGGAAGACACGTTCACCGTCGAAGGGACCGACTACGGCACCCGATCCCTCACCAAAGCCCACGTCGTGGAGGCCGATCCATCTCTCGAAATTCGCCTGCATCAGACTGACGAAGGCGGTTACGCAATCGGCCGGACCGAAAACCTCGTTGTCGTGACCAGCGGAGATCGTTCGTACATCTGGCAAGATGACATATTTTACCGGTGCTCGCCGACGTTCTCTCCCTGTGCGGAATTCCTCCGCAGCGTGTATGAGAGCGAAGACGACCAGGTCGTCGTCACCGAAGAGGACATGCCCCTGTTCTGCGCCACCATACTCCCCGCCATCGAGCAGGGCCTCATCGTCCAAGCGCCCCACAGCCTGAAAGCCTATCGGCCAGTTCCCTGCCAGCTGGAGTTTTATTTCGACAAGACCGACCAGGGGGTGTCATGCGACCCGCAAGCGCGGTACGGGGACAAACGCCACCACCTGAGTGACGGTGCTTCTAATCAGGAAAACGAGGACGCTCCCGGTCCCTTGCGCGACGAGCTCATGGAGACGAAGGCCAAAAACCTGACGAGAAGCTATTTCTCCACCATAGGATCCCTCCTTCCCCTTGACGACGACGAGGCGATAGCTAATCTGATCTTCGGGGGCCTCCTGAAATTCCGCGCGATCGGGACCGTGTTCACCACCCCCGCGTTCGATCGCCTCATACGAGACGGCAAGCCACGCGTATCCTTGGGGGTCTCGCTCACCGGCAACCTGATCAACCTCACCATCTCGTCCGAGGATCTTCCTTCGCGCGAGCTGGCGGCCATGCTCGCAAGCTACCGCAAGCACAAGCGCTATCACCGCCTCAAAAACGGCATGTTTCTCAACATGGAGGGATTTGACCTCTCCCAGCTCGATCGCCTCGCTTCCGATCTGGGCATCACGGCCAAGCAGCTCACTTCGGGCTCGGTGGAGCTGCCCTCGTACCGGGCGTTCTATCTGGACGAGGAGGCGGACCTCGACCGAGACCGGTCCTTCACGCGATACGTGGAGGAGTTTCGCAGCGTCGACGAGCTCGACTATGAGGTGCCCGAATCATTCGCGGGTACCCTGCGGCCTTATCAAGTTGAGGGATTCCGCTGGCTTTCTGCCCGCTGCGATGCGGGCTTCGGAGGCATCTTGGCAGATGAGATGGGTTTGGGCAAATCAGCACAGCTCATTGCGCTGCTGCTCTCACGTCAAGAGGAAGCGCGCGCCACCGGTCCCAGCCTCGTCGTCTGCCCTGCCTCGCTGGTATACAACTGGTTGGCTGAGTTCGAGCGCTTCGCCCCGGACCTGTCCGTCTGCGCTGTCGTCGGCACCAAACGCGACCGTGCGCGCATTCGTAAAACTCCCGGCTGCGACATCCTGGTGACGTCCTACGACCTGCTTCGCATCGATGCGGCAGATTACACCGACCGAACCTTTTTCTGCTGCGTGCTTGACGAGGCGCAATACATCAAGAACCCCGCCACGCTCACCACACGCAACGTCAAGCGGATCAATGCGCTTCACCGCTTCGCGCTCACCGGCACCCCCATCGAGAATCGGCTGAGCGAGCTCTGGAGCATCTTTGACTTCCTCATGCCTGGGCTGCTGGGACCCTATGCCCGGTTTCGGGAACGCTTCGAGCTCTCCATCGTTGGCGGCGACGAGGACACGGCGCGGAGGCTGCAGGCTCTCGTCGGCCCCTTCATCCTTCGACGGCTGAAGATCAAGGTGCTGCGCGAGCTTCCAGAAAAGCTGGAATCAATCGTGTACGCACCGCTGGAAGGAGAGCAGAAGCGTCTTTACACAGCCCACGAGCAGCAATTGAGAGAGTCTCTGACTTCTCAGAAAAACGACCGGAAGAAAAACGCCAAGGGAGGCGGCGACGCCGAGAAAAGCAAGGTGGAGATACTCGCAGAGCTCACCAAGCTGCGACAGCTCTGTTGCGATCCCCACCTGCTGTACGAGGACTACACCGGCCACGCCGCAAAGCTCGACGCCATCATGGAACTGGTGGAATCAGCCATGGACGCAGGAGAAAAAACACTCGTGTTCTCGCAGTTCACCAGCTTTCTCAGCCTTATTGCAGACCAGCTGGACAAGCAGGGGGTTCCGTATTACACCATAGTCGGATCCACGCCGAAAAAGAAGCGCCTTGTGCTGGTGAACGCCTTCAACGCCGACGACACTCCCGTGTTCCTGGTTTCGCTGAAAGCGGGCGGAACAGGGCTCAACCTCACCGGGGCGACCGTGGTCATCCACGCCGACCCGTGGTGGAACGCCGCCGCGCAGGATCAGGCCACCGACCGCGCTCACCGCATTGGGCAGACCAAGGTGGTGAGCGTGCAGAAGGTCATCGCACAAGGGACCATCGAGGAGCGCATCGTCCACCTGCAGGAGGCGAAGAGCGAACTTGCGGGCCAGATCATAGGCACAAGCGGCATCTCGCTCGCGTCCCTGAGCAAGGATGACCTGATCGACCTCCTGCAGGGCTAGAACTTGCCGAACCGCTCGTAGCGGCTTTTCAGGAGCTCGTCGAGAGGGACGTCGCACAGCGCATCCAGGGCTGTGGCGATATAATCGCGCACATGGTCAGCTGCGATGCGAGGGTTCTCGTGAGCCGGTGCCGGTCCCTCGCTCACGACGTCGTCCACAATGCCCATCTCGCACGCCTCCCGCGCGCTCATCTTCATGACGGCCGCAGCCTCCGGAGCGCGTGCCCGATCCTTCCAGAGAATCGATGCAAAGCCCTCGGGAGAGAGCACCGAATACACGGAGTGCTCCTGCATGGCCACCTTGTCAGCCAAGGCCAGCGCCAGGGCGCCGCCACTGCCGCCCTCGCCCAAAAGCACGCTCACCACGGGAACACGCACGCTGGCAAGCGCCAGCAGGTTGTCGGCGATGGCATTGCCCTGTCCGCGTTCTTCGGCTTCCATGCCGCAGAACGCTCCCTGCGTGTCCACCAGGCAAACCACGGGCCTGCCGAACTTCTCCGCCTGTCGGATGAGCCTGAGAGACTTTCGATAGCCCTCCGGTTGAGGACAGCCGAAATTGCGGCGAATGCGCTCCTTCAGGTCCACGCCTTTCTCCTGGGCTATCACCGTCACCGCGCGGCCGTCTATCCAGCCAAGGCCACACATCATGGCCGCATCGTCACCGAAGGCCCGGTCGCCATGCAATTCGATGAATCCGTCGACGAAGGATTCTATGTACGCCTTCGCCGTCGGCCTATGAGTGTTGCGGGCCAGCTTCACGCTTTCCCACGCATGGTTCGAACTGTCGACGGGCACGTCAGCCGCTGCGCCTTCAAGCGATTCGCCCGCCTCGGCATCGAACCGACCGGCAAGCATAGCGTCCTGCAAGCGTTTCAGAGACAGTGCGTCACGCCTGCGATCAAACTGGTCGGCAATCTCCGAAAGGCGATTCCTCAGCGATCGCGGCCCCCAGCCAACAGCCTCGGAAAGCGGCTGGCGCGCCGGTTCAAGAGCGCCGAACGTGACCGTGTTGTAGGTATCGGTCCCCTGCTCCAGGTTTTCCCTCACCTTCGCATAGTCGACGAACACCTCGTATCCACCGGACTTCGGCACGTTCTGGACCGCGGTTGCAAGATGGATGGCAAGGATATGGGCAAGTTTCTCACGCAGCTCTTCACGAGGCACGATGGCGTCCACGAGGCCATGTTCGAGGGCGAACTCCGCCGTCTGGAACCCCTCGGGCAACTCTTGCTTGATGGTGTCCTTGATGACGCGTTGGCCCGCGAAGCCGACAAGCGCGTGAGGTTCCGCAAGGATGACGTCCCCTTGCATGGCGAACGAAGCCGTCACGCCACCGGTGGTGGGGTCGGTGAGCACTGAGATATAGGGAAGGCCCGCCTCCCCATGACGCGACAGGGCACAGGACACCTTGGCCATCTGCATGAGGGACAGCAAGCCCTCCTGCATGCGCGCGCCGCCTGATGCCGTGAAGATGACCACCGGCAAGCGCTCGTCGGTGGCACGTTCCACCATGCGTGCGATTTTCTCGCCCACGACCGACCCCATGGATCCCATGAAGAACTGCGATTCCATGATGGCAAGAGCCGTATGGAGCCCCGCAATGCGGCCCTCGCCCGTGCGCACGGCTTCCCGCAACCCGGTCTTGTCACGTTGAGCAGCCAGTTTTTCGCGATAGCCGGGAAAGCCGAGCGGATCGGCCTCGGACATGTTCCGGCTCCATTCGGTGAAGCTGTCAGCATCCAGCAAATCGTTGATTCGTTCGCTCGACGACATGCGAAGATAGCCGCCACACGCAGGACAGGTGCAATGGGCGGAGGAAACGCAGGCCGCATCGAAGGTCAATCCGCAGTGCGGGCACGTGCGCCACGAACCGTCATCCTGGATGACCTTGTCTGTTGAGCAGAGGATCCATCCCATCGGCGGGACCGAGGGATCCGTAGCCCGAAATACGCGCATGCCGCGTCCGGCGGCCCGGGCGAGAAAACTGTCCACGTTTGCCAGGGGAAGGGCCTCGTCGCACAGCAGCACGACCGCAGCACCGCATTCGTCGGCGGCCGCAAGCACGGCATGGCCGTTGCAGAACAGCGCGTCGGAATATTTGTCACCCAAGCACACCGATCCCTGAGCCGCCTTGCAGTGGGAATCAAAACGCTTGTCCTGCGTGTAGACCGTATAGGCGGAAAAGCCGGCTTCCACGACGGAAGGCACCAGATGCTTGGTGGTCTTAGCACGAGCCATGACCAGGGCGACCGGACGCACATCCTGCTCATCGGGATTCCCATCATCGCCGACCTGCCGAAACGATGCCGCCGGCCTGGCCGGAGACGCGGTGAACTCAGCCGCATCGGCGGCATCGATGGCATTGGGGGCAAGGGGCAGGCTCGCGGAAGCCTCCTCCGCCATACGGGGAAGACGATAGGCGACATCAACCCCCCGGGAAGCAGGCTCAGGCGTCACCTGAGAGGCACCCTGCACGAGCATCGCCCCATCCGAGCCGATGGTTATGTAGTCCTGCTTGCGCTGCTTCATCGAACAACCTTCCGCTTTCTTCCCGACAGCACTTCATCCAACAGGCATGCCATGTCTCCGGCAGGCCCAATGCAGTGGCGGCCGCAGGCAAGAGACACTCCGCTAGGAGAATGCCTCACTCTCCCGCTTTTGCCAAAACATACTTCTGGGTCGCCGTCGCACACACCTGCCCGTCAACCGAAGCCTCCACTTCGGCCACGCACAGGCGGGACGAAGATTTCACGATCCTCCCCTTCAGCGTGAGCGTTTCCCCCGGCACCACCTGGCGGCGGAACTTCGCTCCGTCGATGCCAGTGAGAAAGCCGATCGCACCCTCGGCACCCCGATCCACGAGAAGGCAGAACGAAGCCGCCTGGGCAAGCGCCTCCATGATGATGACGCCCGGCAAGACCGGGTGCCCGGGAAAATGCCCTGCGAACAGCGGCAGATCAGGGTCGACGTCAAGCTCCGCTTCCACGCTCTTGCCGGAATCACACGCAATCACGCGGCTCACCCAGCAAAATGGATCGCGATGCGGCAGCACGCGCTGCACGGCTTCCTTGTCGCAGGGGTATTCGATATCCATGGACGAATCCTTTCAGCAAACGTCACGACACGTTGGGCGGCGCGGGCCGCTCGGCGCGTCGATTCAAACAGTTTCCTCTTCAAACGGGGAAAGGGCAAGCGATGCGTTATGTCCCCCGAACCCAAGCGAGTTCGACAGAGCCACCTTCTGGGGGTAGCCCGTCTTGGCCTCCGCCAGCACGTTCACGGGGCACTCCGGATCGGGCTCCAGGAAACCGCAAGTAGGCGGAACGCAGTCGTTTGCCACGGAAAGCGCGGTGACAATGGCCTCTATGGCGCCTGCCGCGCCCAGCGTGTGGCCTGTCGCCCCCTTCACGGAAACGACCGGCACCTCCCTGCCAAACTCCTCTCCGCACAGCGCGAGGAGCGCTTTCGCCTCGGTCGCGTCGTTCGCCGGCGTGCCGGTGCCGTGGGCGTTCAGATGGCCAAGATCGGCCGGGGTGAAACCGCCTTCCTCAAGCGCGGCGAGCATGGCCCTGGTCACGCCTTCTCCACTTGGCTCCGGGGCTGTCATGTGATACGCGTCCCCCGTCGATCCGAAGCCGGTGATTTCCGCCAACACATGGGCTCCTCGCGCAAGCGCATGCTCGAGCGACTCGACGATCACCGCGCCGGCTCCCTCGCCCGCGACGAATCCCGCACGGCGCACGTCAAACGGCAGGGAGGCGTTGGCGGGATCGTCCGACTTCGACAGTGCCCCGAGATTCGCAAAGCCCGCGAGACAGATGGGGGAAACCGACTCTTCCGACCCGCCCGCAAGCGCCACGTCGATGTACCCATGGCGAATGTCGCGGACGGCCGCACCGATGCAGTGCGCGCCCGTCGCGCAGGCCGTGACCACGTTGAGGCACTCGGCCTTCAATCCGTAGCGGATGGAGAGGTTGCCCGCTGCGATGTTTCCGATCATCGTGGGTATGAACAACGGGCTCACGCGCTTCGGTCCCTTTTCGGCCAGCGTCTCGAAGCCACGCTGGAGTTCGTCGATGCCGCCGATGCCGGTGCCGAACACGCAGGCAACGCGTGTGGTGTCTTCGGCATCCAGGTCAAGTCCCGATTGGGCGAGCGCTTCGTCGGAAGCCACGATGGCATACTGCACAAAGCGCTCGAAGCGGCGAGCCTCCTTTTTGGTCAGGCCATGCTCGCACGCGTCGAAACCGTTGATTTCGCCCGCGATATGCACGTCATAGTCAGCCGTGTCAAAGCGCGTCACGGGACCGATGCAGCATCGCTTGCCCATAACCGCGTCCCAGAGCGCCTCGACCCCTATGCCGGCAGGCGAGATTGCCCCCATGCCCGTGATGACCACACGATGCGTGCCATCGGGTCGACGCATCGAAGAAGCCGGTGCCTCCGGGGAGACGTTCTTGCTTTCGCTCATAATGCCATACCTCCGTCGATGCAGATGACCTGTCCCGTAATATAACTGGCCTCGTCGCTTGCCAAAAAGCCCACGAGAGACGCCACGTCCTCGGGCTTGCCGAAACGCTTGGCGGCAATATGCCCGAGCATGGCTTCCCGCTGCTTCTCCGAAAGGGCGTCGGTCATGTCCGTTGCGATGAAGCCCGGCGCGACGGCGTTCGCGGTTATGCCACGTCCGGCAAGCTCCCGCGCGATAGACTTCGTGAGCCCGATGACACCCGCCTTCGATGCGGCATAGTTTGCCTGTCCCGCATTGCCTGCCACGCCGACGACGCTGCTCAGGTTGATGATGCGGCCGCAGCGCTGCTTCATCATACGCTGGGAGGCCGCCTTGCAGCAATTGAACGTGCCTTTGAGGTTCACGTCGATGACGGCGTCAAAGTCCTCTTCCTTCATGCGGGCGATCAGCCCGTCGCGGGTGATTCCGGCGTTGTTCACCAGGACGTCGATACGACCGAACGCCTCGTAGGCAGCATCGATCAACCCCTGCGCCTCGGCGCTGTCGGCAACGTTCGCGACGACGGCAAGGGCACGCACGCCGTGCGCCGAAGCCACCTGGTCGGCAAACTCCCGAGCATCGTCCAAACCACGCTGACTCGAGCAGTTCACGCATACGTCAAACCCCGCCCGAGCGAGCTGCTCGACAATGGCGCGGCCGATGCCGCGGCTCGATCCGGTGACGACCGCGCTGCGACGCACGGGGTCAGGATACGAGCCACTTCCTGCCGGGGACGATGCCGAAGCGGAGTCGCAAGAACCGGCGGCCTCAGGGTTGGGCGAACACGCAGCGACGGCTCCGGCAGCCGCTGCATTCACGTCGTTTGTCTCGATGCTCATAGGAACGAACTCCTCACTCGGAATCAGAAGAAGTGGCGGCGGCAGAATGCCCTAGCACGGGGGATTCGCCCGTCAGCCCCTCAAGGCCCGAACGGTCCTGCACGCACGAATGATGCGCAGTCCTGTCGATGCGGCGCACCAAGTTGGCCAAAACCCCTCCGAAACCCACCTCGACGAACATGTCCGCGCCCGCCACGCGCAGAGCCTCGATGCTCTGTTGGAAACGAACCGGACTCACCAGATGGCGAACAAGATGGCTGCGGGCGTCCGCTGCCGCGAGGGGCTCGGCATCCGTGTTGCATATGAGCGGCACGCGAGGTTCGGCAAACTCCACCCGCTCAAGATACGAAGCGAGTTCCCGGGAGGCATCGGCCATGAGGGGGCTATGAAACGCCCCCGACGTCGCAAGGCGCGAGAACCGCCGTCCACGGGCAGACCACGTCTGTTCCGCGCGGGCGACAGCCTCAACCGTGCCGGCAATCACGATCTGCCCCGGGCAATTGAAGTTCGCGGGGACGAGAACCTCCCCTTGCGCGCATTCCGCGCAGACGTCCCGCACCGCATCTTCGTCGGCCTTGAGCAGGGCGCTCATGGCTCCAGGATGGGTGGCGGCCGCCTGGGCCATGAACTCGGAGCGTGCCTTGACGAAGGCGAATGTTTCTTCGTCGGAGAGCATGCCTGACACCGCCAAGGCGCCCACCTGGCCAAGCGAGAATCCAAGGACCGCAACGGGCACCGCTCCCCGCGCCTCGAGCGCGCGGGCGATGCCTACCGACAGGGCGCAGAGCGCCGGCTGGGCATAGCGCGTGTCATTCAGCTTCTCAGGATCCGCGTTCGCCACCAGATCGGCAACATCGTAGCCAAGCACGTCCGATGCGCAGGAGAACGCCGCCGCAACCTCGGGCACGTCCATGAGGTCGGCGCCCATGCCGGGCCGCTGCGAGCCCTGCCCAGACAAGAGGAACACCGGGAAGCCAGAAGCGATGGCAGCAATCTGTCCAGACATGCAGCGCCGTCCTATACGCTCGGGGCCATGCCGAAACGCGCACGCTTCGCATTGGCCTCGGCCAACAGGGACAAGCTCACGCCACCAAGGGCTTCAGCTTCGGAAACCAGGCCAGACACGACTTCCGCAGCAGTTTTCCGCTCGTGCACGAGGGCGGCTGACTGCCCGGCCATCATGGTCCCGTTGTCGACGTCTCCTTCGACGGCGCGGCGCAGGCTGCCCACATACATCGCCTCCAGTTCGTCGCCGTTGGCAACGACATCGCCTTCAAGCTTGCGGACGGTGCGCGCGAACTTGTTCTTGATGCAGCGCACCGGATGCCCGCTCCCTCGGCCGGTGACAATGGTGTCCGCATCCTTCGCGCCGAGGACCTTTTCCTTGTAGGCATCGGCAATGGTGCATTCATCCACCGTGAGAAACCGAGTTCCCACCTGAACGCCTTCCGCCCCAAGGGCGAAAGCGGCCACCATGCCACGGCCGTCGGCAATGCCGCCGGCCGCGATGACGGGGATGGACACGCTGTCGCAAACGGCGGGAATAAGCGCCATCGTCGTGAGCTCGCCGATGTGGCCGCCGGCCTCCGTGCCCTCGGCGACGACGGCGTCGGCACCGAGGCGCTCCATGCGGGAGGCAAGGGCGCTCGATGCCACCACGGGCACCACCTTGATGCCCGCTTCCTTCCAGAGGTCGAGATAGTTGGCCGGGCTGCCGGCTCCCGTGGTTATGACGTCGACACGCAAGCGTGCCAGAAGCTTTGCGACCTCGGCGGCATTGGGATCCATGAGCATGACGTTCGCGCCAATGGGCTTGTCGGTCAGGGAGCGCGCGATGGACACCTGCTCCTCGATCCACGAGAGCGGGGCGCCTCCGCATGCGATGATGCCCAGGCCTCCAGCCTCGCTCACCGCACCAGCCAGGCTTGCGTTCGCGATGCGCGCCATCGCTCCCTGGATGACGGGCACCTCAATGCCCAGAAGCTCCGTTACCCGCGTCTTCATGAATGCCTTCTTCCCCTGCTCGCCGAGAGCGTCGCGTTTGCCGACAACCGTTTTGAACCGATGTTACTTGAGCGAGTCGATGTGCGCGACCAGCTTGCCGATCGTGTCGATACCCTCAGGTTCGCCGAACTCGATCTCGCACTTCTCTTCCAGGTCGCAGATGAGCTCGACCATGTCGAGGGAATCGATGCCCAGAGAGTCAAGGGTCGCATCCTCGGTGATTTGCCCAGCCTCAAGATCGAGGTTCTCCACGAGGACGTCTTTCACGATGTCGATGGTGGCCATGTCGGTTCTCCTTACGGTTGATTTAGTTTGATAATCAAAGTATTTCTACGTTCCGTATGGTACGGTCACAGGATGCGGAATGCAAGCACTTTCACGATTTCTGCGACTCTGCCACGCCTCGCAATGCCGGGAAGCATCCCCAGGAAACCCCGATTGCCGACAACGGCGCTGGGCGCCACCAGCATCGGGAGCATCGAAGTATACAAAAATCAGCGAACCAAGTCCGGCAACCTGCCAAAAACGGAGAACAATCAGAATGTTTCACGTGAAACATTTGTTCGTGCATCATGTCGCAGCACGAGCCCGGAACCAACGGCAGGGCAGAACTCGCTGAGCCCGAAAAGCAAGGGACCGACGAAAAGCACGAACGCCGAAGGAGCGGCGGCCTCACGCCTGCACGCCAAAGAAGGCCGCGCTCCTATGCGGGAACCGCCCCTGAGACGCGCGACGCCTCACGCCTGTGCGTCAAAGAAGGCCTTCACCTTGGACAGCCCTTCGGCGAACACGCGCTCCTCTTCTTCGGAGAGGTCGGCGAGGGCCTCGTCAATCATCTGGCGATGGAACAGGTTGTGGGCACGCAGAACCTTGCGCCCCTTCTTGGTCAGGGAGACGAGCACTTTGCGACGGTCGTTCTCCGAACGCGTGCGCCTGATGAATCCCTTTTCAACCAGCTTGTTCACTGCCGTCGTCAACGTGGCAAGCGTCACGCTCAGCCGAGCCGCGACAACGTTCATGGGGTTGCGTTCGTGAAGCCCCACGGCCACGATCGTGTGGACCTCGGTGATGGTGAGGCCATGCGTCAAGCGGTTGTCGAGCGACCGCTCCTCGATGCGCAGTATGGAATTGAACGTGCTCGAAAGCAGTTCGTCCACCTCATCGCGTCGCCGCCTCGCGGCAAGCGCGTCGATCGATCCGCCTTCTCCCATCGCGCCTCCTCATGAAACGCTCCCGAGCCCTTGCTGCTCGCACCTGTTTTCAGCGCTGACGCGTCCGTACGGAGGCCCGCGCGGACTCACTCATCGCGGCACGATGGAGGTTTTCCACCCTCCCCTATAGGGCAGCGCGCCCAATCAGGCACACCTCGCCCACGCATGCGCATCATACCGTACTTCATTCGACAATCAAAGCATCTCCAACATGATCACGCAGGGGTCTCAAAAGATCACCTGAACGCCCCCGCACCGTCCCATCCGCGGAACTGGCAGACATCCGAAACGCCGGAACAACCGCGCTTGCACCAACAAGGCACCAGCAGCCACCACACGCGAGCCTGACTGCGAAAACCGCAGAGACACACCCCTACTCCGTGTCCGCCAAACGGAAATCGAGACGGCGGGCATGCATGTCAGCGCGAACCAGGACGACGGAGAGGCGCTGCCCCAGATGATAAACCTTGCCGGTGTCCTGACCGGTCAGACGGTACAAGACGGGATCAAGCGCAAAATATTCATGACCCAGGTCCTTCATGTGAACCAATCCCTCAGCCGTGTTCTCCAGGCGAACGAAGAGGCCGTAGGAGGCCACGCCAGAAACGACCGCAGAAAAGGTCTGCCCGATGAAACGCTCCAGGTATTCGATGATTTTCAGCTCGTGAGACTCGCGGGACGCAGCCTCGGCAACGCGCTCCATGGCAGACGAATGCTCGGACAGCCAAGCGAGGCTCGACACTTCCTGGTCGAACCACTCGGGGCGCTTCGTCAGCTGGGAACGGAGCATGCGATGCACGACAAGGTCGGGATAGCGTCGGATGGGAGAGGTGAAATGCGTGTACGCCGCACTCGCCAAACCGTAATGCGGCTCGCATAGGGGCCGGTACACAGCGCGCTTCAGAGAGCGCAGCACCAGCGTGGAGACCAGCTCTCCCTCCGCCCGACCGGCGCTGGCCGCGAGAACGGCCTGAACCGCCAGGGGGTCACCGGCCACCAAGCCTCGCTGGTCGATGTCCTTGAACCACGCGAATTCCTGGAAGACAGGGACGAGGGCGGCGAGGCTTTCTGCAGAAGGCTGCTCGTGAACACGGTAGATGCAGGGAAATTTCGTGTCGCGCAGATGTGACGCGACCGTCTCGTTCGCGAGGATCATGGCCTCCTCGACGAGCGACGTCGCTTCGGTCTTGCGGCGCAATTCGATGGATAGCGGCCTCCCCTCCCCATCAAGGCGCACCTTGGCCTCCGTCGTCGCGAAGTCAATGCCGCCTGCCGCCCTGCGCGCCCGCGCACGAAGGCCTGCGATCTTCGAGAGGGCAGACAGTCTCCAACCAAGGGCATCCAATTTCTCATGGGGGGAGCGCAAAACGCTCGACTCAGCCGAGTCATCGCCTCCGCCACAACGAGCCGCATCGATCATTTCCTGTGCCTGGTCATACGAGAGGCGCGCATCGGATCTGATGAGCGCAGGGTATAGTTCATAGCGGACGAGACGGCCCCGTTCGTCCAGGTAGAGGTCGGCGGTCAGGGAGCGACGGTCCTCTCCCGGCTTGAGCGAGCACAGTTCGTTTGACAGCTGCTCGGGCAACATGGGTATGACGCGGTCGACCAGATAGACGCTGGTGGCCCGTCGCCGCGCATCGAGGTCGACCGACGAGTTCCACGGCACATAGTGCGACACGTCCGCGATATGCACGCCCAGCCGCCACACAGCCTTGCCCGCTCCCGCGTTGAGCACACCCGATCCGATGCCTCGGCCTGCGGAGAATGTCCCGCCAACGCCCGATGCCGAAGGCGCCGACTGTGACGGCCATGGCAGGGCCCCCTCGCGTGCCAAGGCTCCCTTCGGACGTTCGTCTACGCCACAATCAGCCGCTTCGGCCTCGCCAGCCTCTTCCGTTCCAGGCGCTTCCGGCACGGGCAGCAAAGACGTTTCGCCAATAGAAGACCCGTCGGCACCAAAAGAGCCCGCCGTCCAATCCCCCGCCTCAACGCGGTCCAAGGACAGGGCATCGTCGAAGTCGCGTGCGTCTGAAGGGTCAACGGTGAACACAAATCGATCGCGCAGATCTCGGTAGCCCTCCGCAAGAGCGCCTTCCACATCGAGCGTCGCAGCCATCGCTTCAGCCTGCGTGCCCTCGGAGAACGCCGTCTCCAGCTTATGGCGGGCGATGATGAGCTCGATGGCCGCGCCTTCGTCATCCGTCAGGCCCAGGACTTCCTCGATCACCCCCGTGGCTGCCGTCGCGCGGCTGGGGAACGTGGTGATGCGCGCGCGGACAAGCGCCCCGTCAGGCACCTGGGGATGATCGGCGCGCATGGTGAAAATGTCGTAGGGAATGCGCGCGTCCTCGGGAACGACGACGCCAAACGGCTCCGCGACCTCGTACCTGCCGACAATCGTGTCGTGAGCCCTGTCGACCACGCGCACCACACGGGCAGCGGGCTTGTCCTCAAAACAGTTGGAACCTCCGCGACGGCCTTCAGGGGATCGGGCGGCACGCTGGCCTCCACGCGAGGAAACCGGCAAGGATGCGATTTCAACCAGATCGCCATGGAACGCACCGTTCATCTTCGCCTCGGGAACGAAGTACTCTCCCTCGGCGGTCTGCACGAAGCCAAAGCCGCCCTGCCGCACCGAAAGCACGCCGCGGGGGTTGCTGCGGGGATGCCTCCTCGTGTGAGACCGTGTCCGTGCCATGATGCCTAGCTCTGGCCAGAAGACTGAGCGGTGTCGATGGCAAGCGAGAGCTGGTTATCCCCTTCTCCGGAAGATGCCACGGTCACATCGGGAGTCACGCCAACGCCATCGATGCCATGCCCCTGCGGACTCTGGTAATAGGCAGCGGTGTAGCGCAACGAGCCGCCAAAGCTCAGATCGCGAACGACTTGGACGGAACCCTTGCCCAGCGTCTCCATGCCCACCAACGTCGCACGTTGGCTGTCCTTCAAAGCCGCGGCCAGCACTTCGGCAGCGGCGGCCGTATGCTCGTTCACCAGGACGATGAGCGGCTTGTCCGTCACGGCAGACCCGGCGGCAGACTTCACCGTCTTGCTCTCCCTCGTCTCAATCTGGACGATCGTTCCACTCTTGACGAACAGGCTGGCCACATCGACCCCCTGCGTGAGGTACCCACCTGGATTGTCGCGGATGTCAAGCACGTAGGAAGTGGCGCCTTGGGCAGCCAAGTCAGCCACGGCCTGCTTCACCAGCGTGGCCGAGTTCTGCGTCAGCTGCTTGAGCTTGATGAAGCCCACCGAGCCTGAAAGCTCGCTCTCCACGTTCTTGACACGGTATTCGGAGCACACGAGCGTTTTCGTGAACTCTTCTCCCCCCTCCGCCTCAAGAGTTGCAGGACGGCGCCAGGTGACGACGACGCTGTCACCCTCCTCGCGCGCCAAAGCCGCCACCACCTCGGTCTGCGACCAGTCGTGATCACGATCCCCGTCAATGGCCTCAACGAAATCGCCCTGCTGCACGCCAGCCAATTGGGCCGCCGACCCATCGAACACATCGACGACATAGGCGCGGCCATTGTATTCGGAAAACAGCACCCCGATGCCGGCATAGCTCTTCGAGCTGTCCTGCAGGAGCTTGGCATAGCTGGAAGCATCATAGTAGCGCAGGTAGTTGTCCTGCGTGCCGTCGGCAAAGGCGTCGAGCACATTCTTTGTCACGGTGTCAAGATCATAGGAGTCAAGGCTGTCGGTCTGAAGGATTCCCTCGACTTCGGCAACGCGGGCGCCGATGGAATCATAGGTGTCGCCCGACGTGGTGGCTCCGGGATTGCGGTCGATGTCAACGACAAGGGACGAGAAGCCCAGCCGTTCGAGAAGAGCCTGGTCGCCGCGGACAGCGAATCCAATCACGAAGGCGACGAAAACGATGACGACGCCCGAGAGGGCCTTCGCCACACGGAGGCTGCGAATCCGCGCCTTATGCGCGGATGTCGCAATCCGCCTGCTGTCCCCATGTTTGGCCATGCTGGCCGCGCTACACTTTCAGATAACGGCGCATCGCAAGAGCCGAGCCGACAAGTCCGATGAGCAATCCGGCCAGCACCAGAGCGCCATAAATGAGGAGGAAGGTGTTGAATCCCATGTTGATGGGCAGCCAAGGAAACGCCTCTTGCAACTGCGGCAATGCCAAACTGCGCAGCAGCTCCAACGTCCCGACCGCCAGAAGCGAGCCGATGATGGCGTGCAGGGCGCCCTCCATCAGGAAAGGCCCACGGATGAAGCCGTTGGACGCGCCCACCAACCGCATGATGGCGATTTCCTTGCGGCGAGCGAGGATGGCCAGTCGAATGGTGTTGTTGATGAACACCATCGCAATGAAAATGAGCAGCGCGATGAGCGCGACACCAATGTACCGCACATAGGTCGTGAGCGAGAACAGGCGGTCAACCGTCTTCTGTCCGTACTTGAGCGAGTCTGCCGGGGTGTCATAGCCGGCAATGGTCTTGAACGTGTCATTGTTCTCGATGGATGAGGCCACCTGTTCGACAAGCTGAGGCTCGGACAGCTGGACGTCAATGGATGCCGGCAGCGGGTTCTGTCCGTCGAGGGCATCGATGATGTCGGTGTTGTTGGTCTCCTTGAAGTTTTCAAGCGCCTGATCCTTCGTCGTGAAGCTCACCGATTCGACGCCTTCCAAGCCCTTGATGTAGCTCTCAAGCGACTGGATGTCAGCCTCAGACGCATCGTCAGCCACGTATGCCGCTATGGACACCTTATCCTCAACCGACGTCACAATATTCTCCACCACAAACCCGCCGATGAAGAAGATGCCGATGATGAGCAACGACAAAAAGATAGTGACGATTGAGCCGAGGGCGGTCGACAGATTGCGGACGAAGCCCTTGAGTGATTCTCTGATGAAATAAAAGAAACTAGACATCGAAGCCGTACACCCCCCGATCTTGGTCGCGAGTCAGATGCCCACGATCGAGCGCGATGACGCGGCGACGCATGTTGTCGACCATCTCGCGGTCATGGGTTGCGACGAGCACCGTCGTGCCCGTGCGGTTGATGCGCTCGAGCAGGTCCATGATGCCACGCGAGGTCTGAGGATCAAGGTTTCCGGTAGGCTCGTCGCAGACGAGCAGCGGCGGACGGTTGACGATGGCGCGCGCGATGGAAACGCGCTGCTGCTCGCCGCCCGAAAGCTGGTCAGGACGCTTGTTGAGCTTGTCCTGCAGCCCAACGAGACGCAACACCTCGGGAACCTGCGTCTTGATGACGTGGCTGCTTTTGCCGATGACCTCAAGGGCGAACGCGACGTTCTCGAACACCGTCTTGTTGGGAAGCAGCTTGAAGTCCTGGAACACGCACCCGATGTTGCGCCTCAGGTAAGGCACACGCCAGTTGCGCATGGTCACCAAATCCTCGTCGGCGACGTAGATATGTCCTTTGGTGGGCTTCACCTCGCGAATGAGCATGCGGATGAACGTCGACTTGCCCGACCCGGAGTGGCCGACGAGAAAGATGAACTCGCCGGCGTAGATCTGCAGGGATATGTCAGAGAGCGCCGGCTTGTTCGGCTGCGCAGGGTACACTTTCGTCACATGGTCAAACGTGATGACGGGCGTTCCTGTCTGCTGGGGGATGTCATCCACCTCCAGCGTGGGAAGCGACGCAGAAAGCTGCGACGTCACTTGCCCCGAGTGAGCCGCATGGGCACCGAGACGCCCGGCTGGGCGCGCGGGTACCATTGGGCTGGTATCATTCGTCACAGAGTGCTCCGTTCAAATCGCAATGTGCTGAGACGCTTGAATTTTAGCAGATGCCCTATCGCGCCATAACCCTCTTCACAGCTTCGACAATCGCCGCAGATCCCAGATCAAAATAGTCGAGCAGCTCCTCGAACTCGCCGGATTTGCCAAACACGTCGTGCACGCCGACGAATTCCTGGGGAGTGGGCGCCTCTCTGGCCAGCAGCTCGGCAACCGCCGAGCCCAATCCCCCAATCACATTATGCTCCTCGGCGGAAACGACGCACCCCGTCTTGGCAACCGATGAAAGGACCGTTTCGCGGTCGAGGGGCTTCACACAGAATGCATCAATCACTTCGGCGGCGATGCCCTGCGTAGCAAGCGCGTCAGCGGCGGCAAGAGCCTGCTCGACCTCGACGCCGTTGGCGATGATCGTCACATCGGAGCCCTCACGCAGCACGTAGGCACGCCCCATTTCAAGCTCGACGTCGTCGGAGTAGACGGCAGGAACCGAGGCGCGGCCCATGCGCACGTACACCGGTCCGGGCGTCTGGGCGGCAAGCTTCAGCGCAGCTCGGGCGGCCGCATAGTCGGCAGGCACCAGCACGCGCATTCCGGGCAGCCCCCGCATGAGCGAAACGTCCTCGAGCATCTGATGGCTTCCGCCGTCAGGACCCACGGAAACGCCGGCATGGGTGGGAGCAATCTTCACATTCAGCTTGCTGTAGGCAACGGTGTTGCGAATCTGGTCATACACGCGTCCCGTGCCAAACACGGCAAACGATCCCGTGAATGCCACATGCCCTGTGATGGAAAGCCCCGCAGCCACGTCGATCATGTTCTGTTCGGCAATGCCGCAGTTGAACAGCCGATCAGCATAGGCGGGATCGGCGTCAGAGAACTTCTTCGTGGTCGTCGATCCCGTCAGGTCGGCATCGACGGCCACGACAGGTATGCCCTCTTTCGCAAGCTCCGCGAGCGTGACGCCATAAGCGGCGCGCGTTGCGCGTTTGACCAATTTCTGGGACTCGTCTGCAAGCTTAACCACGAGGGGCCTCCTCTCCAACCGACGCGCCCAGCTCGGCGAGCGCGACCTCCAACTGATCGGCGCTTGGAGCCTTGCCGTGCCAGCCGGCCTGCCCCTCCATGAACGAGACGCCCTTCCCCTTCACCGTATGGGCGACCAGCAGATGGGGCTTCCCCGCTTGGGTCGTCTTCGCCGATCCGAGCGCGTCGACGAGCGCGGGGATGTCATGGCCGTTCACGTCCCGCACGTCCCAGCCGAAGGCGGAAAACTTGACATGCAGGTCGCCCGGACCGCAGACGACCTCGGTGCATCCGTCGATCTGCAGGCCATTGCGGTCAATGACGGCCACCAGGTTGTCGAGGTGGCGGTGCGCCGCGAACATGGCGGCCTCCCACACCTGGCCTTCTTGGCATTCACCGTCTCCCATCAGGCAGAACACCGTCGCATCCGATCCTTCGAGGGAAAGGCCCGCCGCGGCGCCCGCGGCAATGGAAAGGCCCTGTCCGAGCGAGCCCGTGGACACCTCGACGCCCGGAAGCAGGTTCGAGTCGGGATGGCCTTGCAGCCGGCTTCCCAACTTGCGCAGGGTCATGAGCTCCTCCCGCGGAAAGTATCCCGCATGGGCCAACGTGGCGTAGAGCGCGGGTGCAGCATGTCCCTTGGCCAGGATGAAGCGATCACGCTCCTCCCAATCGGGGTTCGCCGGATCATGCTTCATCACGCCGCTGAAATACAGCGCGCAGAGGATGTCGATGGCTGAAAGCGACCCTCCCGGGTGCCCGCTGCCCGCCTCTGCGATCATGCGCACGATGTCAATGCGCATCTCGTTCGCGCGCCGTTCGAGCTCGGTCATGCTTTTTCCTTCCCATAGCAAATGCCAATGAGCCCATTCTAGCGAATGAGCGCGCCTTGTTCTGACGAAATACGAAAAGCGCATGGCCTGGCGCACGGCTTCGGCGAAAGGATGGCGAGAGCCGATCCCAAGGCGCAAACGCGCGCTCCTCCCGTGGCATCCACGCGTCTCTCCGAAGGGACGCCGAGCGCTTTACTGCGAGACCCTCCAACGGTGATAGCCAATGACGAACTCGTCAAGATCGCCGTCAAGAACCGCATCGACGTTGCCGGTCTCGATGCCGCTGCGCACGTCCTTCACCATCTGGTAGGGATAGAGGACGTAGTTGCGTATCTGGCTGCCGAACGTGCTCTCCATGCGGTCGCCGCGCAGTTCGGCCAGTTCCTCGGCGCGCTTCTGCTCCTCGCGCTCGTAGAGCTTGGCCTTGAGGACGCGGAAGGCGGCCTCCTTGTTCTGCAGCTGGGACTTCTCGTTCTGACACGTCACCACGATTCCCGTGGGAATGTGGGTCAGGCGCACGGCTGAGTCGGTGGTGTTCACGCATTGGCCGCCGGGACCGCTCGAACGGTAGACGTCCACGCGAACGTCACTCAGGTTGAAGTCAACCTCGATGTCGTCGGGAAGAACCGGCAGCACCTCCACTCCTGCGAAGGTGGTGTGGCGGCGCTTTTTGTCGTCGGTCGGCGATATGCGCACGAGGCGATGGACGCCGTTCTCGCTTTTCAGCATGCCGAAGGCGTTGCGGCCTCCAATTTGGATGGTCGCCTTGTCAAGGCCGATGCCTTCGCCTGGCACCACATCAAGGACCGTGACCTTCCACCCCTTGTTCTCGGCATATCGCATGTACATGCGATAGAGCATCTCAGTCCAATCCTGGGCCTCTAGGCCGCCCGAGCCGGGGTTGACCGTGACGATGGCGTCGCCGGAGTCAAAGCGTCCCGCGAACCATGAGCTGATCTCCAGCGAGTCAAGCATGCCCTCGAGCTTCGTCAGGGCATCGTCCGCCTCGCTGGCAAACGCCTCGTCCTCTTCCGCCAGCTCAAGCGCGGCACGCGCGTCATCCAACAGGGAGACCGCAGCTTCGTATTCGGCGATGGTGTCACGCAGGTCGCTTGCCCGCTTTGACACCGACGAGGCGTGGGCCGCATCGTCCCAGAAACCGGGAGCGGCCACTTCGGCATCAAGCTGGTCGAGTTCGACCCGCTTCTCATCGATGTGAAGATAAGCATGCGCATCGGCAACGCGCTCGGCAATCTGGTCTATGTTCTTGTCTTCTCTGTCTGTCATGATTCCTACAGGTTCTGCCCGTGGCACTTCTTGTATTTGAGACCCGAACCGCAAGGACACGGGTCATTGCGGCCGACGTTGGCAAACGGGTCATCCTTGTCCTTCACGATGGTCTGCGGCTTTCCCTGCGCAGGCTTCGGCGCAGGAGCAGGAGCGCTTGCGCCCGATGGCTGAGCAGGGGTCGCCCGCACCGCCCCGCCGACGCCCGTCGAATCGAGCGCCTGCTCGGGAGACGAGTAGCTCACCTTGCCATCCAGCGGTCCCGCAGCTTCCGGCATCTCAGGGGGCTTCTGCACCGCTATCTGAAGGCGGAGCAACGTGCGCATGAAGTCCTCGTACATGGAAGAGGTGAGGCCCTGGAAGGCATTATATGCCTCATTCTTGTATTCAACCAAAGGATCGCGCTGGCCGAAGGCGCGCAGCCCGATGCCGGCCTTGAGATAGTCCATCTCCTGGAGGTGGGCCATCCAGCGCGTGTCGATGATGCGAAGCATCACCTGGGCTTCGAGCTTGCCCATCGCGTCGGCCCCCAAAAGGGCCGTCTTCTCGTCATACACGCCCGTCAGGTAATCCGTGACGGCTTCCGCCAACAGGGCGGGGTCATCCTCGTGGTCGACGTCGGCCGTCGCATAGTCCGTACGTCCGGTCATGTTGGCAACCCACGTGTCGAGAGCCTTGATGTCCCAGTCGTCGCTCGGGCACCTCTCGGGACAGTCCTCGGACACGACGGAGTCGACGGCCTCCGAGACGATGGAGGGAATGCGGTCCGCGAGGTCCTTGCCGTCCAGGATGGCGTTGCGCTCCTCATAGATGGCTGCGCGCTGCAGGTTCATGACATCGTCGTATTCGAGAACATTCTTACGAGCGGCAAAGTGCATGCTCTCCACTTGCCGCTGCGCGCTCTCGATGGCCTTGGACACCATGCCGGCCTGAATGGGCATGTCTTCGGGCATGTCGGTCTTTTCCATCATGCGGGCGATGGAATCCATGCGGTTACCGCCGAACAGGCGCATGAGGTCGTCCTCGAGGGACAGATAGAACTGCGTCACGCCGGGATCTCCCTGACGCCCCGCACGGCCTCGCAGCTGGTTGTCGATACGGCGCGACTCATGACGCTCGGTGCCGACGACGGTGAGGCCGCCCGCCTCGATCACGCGGTCGTGCTCCTCCGAGCACACCCGCTTGGCCTCTTCAAGGGCGGAAGCGCGCTGCTCCATGG
>JAEZDJ010000019.1 GCA_023429565.1 Actinomycetes bacterium | reverse complement strand
CCCGTTTCCCGGGCTGGGCTGGGCTGGGCTGGGCTGGGCTGGGCTGGGCTGCATTTCGCGGAGACGCGCTATCCAGCGCTCGAAGAGATCGGCCGGGACGGATTGGTAGAAGTCAGGAGATATGGGCAACTTTCTCGCAGCCTATCTACGAGCCAAATAAGGAACGCCTGTTCGGAAATTTTCCCGAAGTCCTCTTTCTTCATAAAACTGCCCATAAGGGGCAACCTCTGCCAATCCGGAAGAAGAACGATGCCGCCAAACAATGCCTTCCCCTCTTTCTGCAGGAAGAGGGGAAGGCAGAGCAACGCGCGCGCCACCTGCCACGGGAAGACGGGAACACTTCGCGAATGGTCAGCCCAAGTTTCCCCTCGTGAAGCACGGCATCTCAAAACCGCTCAGGATCATCACGGAACGGCAGCCCGGGATAGCGCGACCTGACGAGACACGGCTTCCAAAACCACTCGGAGCCATCAGGAAGCTATACGCAAAAAGGAACGCAGGGCCGTCACAGGGAGCCTTTCGCAGAAGAGGCCATCTCCGAACAACCGGCTCAACGCGAAGCAACGGCTATCAGGTCAACACGGAGGAGCTTTCCTCGGTGTAACGTAAAGCGACGGCTTCGGGAAAACCCGAAACCGTCGCAAGTCTCTGACAGCAGAAGCGATTCTAGTGGCGGAAGTGGCGATGGCCCGTGAACACCATGGCAACGCCCTGCTCGTCGGCAGCGGCGATGACCTCCTCGTCACGGATGGACCCGCCTGGCTGGATGACCGCCGTCACGCCAGCCTGGGCGAGCGTGTCAAATCCGTCGCGGAACGGAAAGAACGCATCGGATGCAGCCACGGCGCCCTGGGACTTCTGGCCAGCCTGCTCGATGGCGATGCGCGCCGAATTGACACGGTTCGGCTGGCCTCCGCCCACGCCGACGGTGGCATGGTCCTTCGCGATGAGGATGGCATTCGACTTCACGGACTTGCATGCCTTCCAGGCAAACAGAAGCTGCTCCATCTCCGCGTCCGTAGGCTTCCGCTTCGTGGGGACGGAGAACGTGGCCGGGTCCTCCAGCACGGCATCGCTGTCCTGGCAGAGCAGGCCGCCTTCGACGGCGCGGTATTCCACTTCCCCGCCGGCCGGGTTCACGCCGCCGGTGGACAGCAGGCGCGCATTCTTCTTGGCGCTGTACATGTCCAACGCGTCGCCCGCGAATTCGGGCGCGATGATGGCCTCGACGAACTGCTTGTTCTCGAAAATGGCCACCACGACGTCGGACGTGACGGGGCGGTTGAACGCCATGACGCCGCCGTAGGCGCTCACCGGATCGCACGCATGCGCACGACGATACGCGGCGGTCAGGTCCTTGTCCTCACAGACCCCGCAGGGCGTGAGGTGCTTGACGATGACGCAGGCAGGAGCATCATATTCACGCACAGCCGTCCACGCGGCGTCGAGGTCGAGATAGTTGTTGTATGACAGTTCCTTGCCCTGATGCTGCTTGGCGTGGGCAAGGCTGTGAGCGGCATGGGCGTAGTCGTCGCGACGATAGAACGCGGCGCTCTGATGAGGGTTTTCGCCGTAACGCAAGTCCTGGACCTTGGTCAGGTGCAGCGTTTGGTCGGCAGGGAACTGCGTGTCACTATCGCCCTTCAGCTGCCCGGACATCCATGAGGCGATGGCGCCGTCATAGGCAGCCGTCGTCTCAAACACGGCGAGCGCGAGCTTGGCGCGCGTGTCGCGCAGCGTGGCACCGTCGTGCGCGCGCATCTCGTCGAGGATGGCATCGTAGCTGTCGGGGCGCGTGACCACGGCGACGCTCTCGAAGTTCTTCGCGGCCGAGCGCAGCATGGACGGGCCGCCGATGTCGATGTTTTCAATGCAGGTGTCGAAGTCGGCTCCGCTTTCAACCGTCTTCTCGAAGGCGTAGAGATTCACGACCACCATATCGATCATCGCGATGCCATGTTCGGCCGCCTGGGCCATGTGGTCGGGGTTGTCGCGCTTGGCCAGCAGGCCGCCGTGCACGCGGGGGTGCAGCGTCTTCACGCGCCCATCCATCATCTCGGGAAACTGCGTCACATCGTCGATGGGCGTGACCGGCACGCCGGCATCCTTGAGCGCGCGGGCCGTTCCTCCCGTCGAGATGATCTCCGCCCCGAACTCATCCACGAGCGCGCGGGCAAAGTCCGCGACGCCCTCCTTGTCCGTGACGGACACGAGCACACGCTTGATCTGAGGATTGCTCATATGGTCTTACATCCTTTCCTCGCCTGTGACCGAACGACACCAAGCGTCCGGTCTCCTTCGACGCATAATATCACCGAAACGGGCGAGGAAACGCAGGCGAGCGTGCATATTCCGCAAACGTGCAGGAGACTCAGATCAGTGCAAGGAACGGACGGCTACGCCCCACCCCTCCGGGAGTGGTCCAACGGCGTTGCCGACGGGGGATCGACGACGATCGGCATGCCAGCGAACTCAGCATGCATGCTACCGGCCCAGGTTTTTTTCGTGCTGGGTCCGTGCCTCGTCGCTGTAACGCTGCCGATAACGCACGTCAATCAGCTCGGCCACGATGGCGATCGCCAGTTCCGCAGGGGTCTTCGCGCCGAATTTGAGGCCGATGGGCCGCTTGACGCGCTGCCAGTCCTCCTCGGTCGCACCACTGGAAAGCACCAGATCATGCACGGTGTCGTTCTTGCCTTTGCAGCCCATCATGCCAACGTAGTGGGCGTGGTTCTTCGTCGCCCACACGCAGCCTTCAGGATCAAACATGTGGCCGCGGGTGAGCACGCACACGTAGTCATCGGGGGTGCAGGACAGGTCGTCGAGCGCGCCGAAGTCTCCGCCAGACAGCACCACGCGTTCGGCGGACGGGAAACGACGCTCGTTCGCGTACGCCTCGTCGTAGTCGACCACGGTCACGGAGAATCCCACATGGTCAGCCAAAGCCGCAACCTCGCTCGCCGCATCGGATGCCCCCAGCAGCCACACGTGCACCTGGTCGAACAGGGGCACACTCACCCAGGTGAGGCCCTCGAACTGTTCGTTGTGCATCGAGGGGCCGCGCGTGACGTCCTTCATCTGAAACACGTCGCGCGGCGAGGGCTCCCGCGACGAGACGATCTCCTTCGCGTCATTGCAGAAGAACGCGAGCGGCTCGCCGTCGGCAGACCCCTGGTCACCGTATTTCTTCGTCACCTCGTTGTCGACGTTGCCCACCGCCTGGTCGGCATCGTAGATGACCTTGAAGCCAATCCAGGCGAGATCGTTTTCCTCGATGGCCCTGAGGGCACGCTCGAAGGTGGCAATGTCATCCGGGCCAAGGCTTGCCGCAACAAGATCGAGATAAGACGGATCGACGTGTTCGTTGCCCTCGGTCGCCTCCTCCGAGAAGCATGGGAAGTCTTCGGCACTCAGGACGGGCGTGCGTCCCGCGCGAAGGTCGGCCACGATTCCTTCAAGCGTATCCTTGATCATGAGAGGTGCACCTTCCTGTCGTCGCCAACACTGACCCGGCCCTGCGCAATCCGGCGCAGGACTTCGGGATACAACCGATGTTCGACTTCGTGGATCCGCTGCTCCAGATCCTCGAGCGTGTCGCCTTCGAGAACCTCCACAGCGCGCTGTGCGACGATGGGTCCCTTGTCGTAGTCTTCGTTTGCGAAATGGACCGTCACACCCGTCACCTTCACACCGGAATCGAAGGCGTCGCGAATGGCATGTGCGCCCTTGAATGCGGGCAGCAGCGCCGGATGGAGGTTGAGAACACGGTCGGGAAACGCATCGAGCATCACCGGCGTGAGTTTGCGCATATAGCCCGCCATGACGACATACCGGACCCCCGCCGAGCGCAGCGTCTCGACGATGCGAGCATCGGCCGCCCCGGGATCGACATAGGCCTCGCGGTCGAGAGCCAGGACAGGTATGCCCGCACGCCGTGCACGATCGATTCCCTGCGCGTCAGGGCGGGATGACACCACCTGCACGATGTCAACCGGCAACGCGTCGTCTGCAATCGCATCGATGACCGCCTGGAGATTTGTCCCACTGCCCGAAAGCAGCACGCCTATCCTCATATGTTCCATCCGTCCCCCACTGCCATTCGCTCGTCCTGCGGGACCGGCCCGCAGCCTCGTCCCTTCGCGTGCGTCACGCCTCGTGCCCGTACAGGCGTCCCTCGCTCACGTAGCGAACCTTGCCTGAACCCTCGATGACGCGTCCGACGAGGAACGGCTCCTCGCCGGCCTCGACCAACGCCGCCCGCACCGCTTCGACGCGGTCGGGATCAACGAGGAGGACCATCCCCAGCCCCATGTTGAATGTCTTGAGTGCCTCCGCCTCATCAAGATGGGCCGCATCACACACGTATTTCGCGATGGGAGGCACGGGCCATGTGCCCAGTTCGACCTCGGCATCGCAGGCGTCCGGCAACGCGCGGTCCAGATTCTCGGTGATGCCGCCACCGGTGATGTGCGCAAGCGCATGAACCGCCCCGGGGCATGCCGCCAGCACGGAACGCACCGGCTTCACGTACATGCGCGTCGGCTTGAGCAAGGCATCCTGCAAGCTCTCGCCTTCAAGCTCCTCCCGCTCGATGCGCAATTCGTAGTGCGTCTTGCCCTCGACGCAGACCTTGCGCGCAAGCGAATAGCCATTGGAGTGCAGGCCGCTGGAGGCGAGGCCCACGAGCACGTCGCCAGCCTGCACCGACAGCGGGTCGAGCATGGCGGGCCGATCGACCACGCCGACGCAGAAGCCGGACAGGTCATAGTCGTCTGCATCCATGACGCCCGGATGCTCGGCCATCTCTCCGCCGACAAGCGCACAGCCAGCCTGCTTGCACCCCTCGCCGATGCCCTTCACTATCTCGGCCACCGCCTCAGCCTTAAGCTTGCCCACGGCAATGTAGTCCAAGAAGAACAGAGGCTCGGCCCCCGTCGCCAGGATGTCGTTTGCGCACATGGCCACCAGGTCGATGCCCACCGTGTCATGCTTGCCGGCAAGCTGGGCCACCTGGAGTTTGGTTCCCACTCCGTCGGTGCCGCTCACCAGCAGGGGATCCTCCATGTCCTTGGCGGCAGCGATGGAGAACAGGCCGCCGAACCCCCCTATGTCACCGACGACCTCGGGACGATACGTTTCATGCACCGCGCCCTTGATCGCGTCGACCGCGCGCGCGCCCTCAGCCGTGTCAACGCCTGCCTGAGCATAGGTCAGAGCGTCCTCGTTCACCCAGCTGGGCATCGCGGGAGCATCGTCGCCCTCCGTGGTCGGCATGGTGATTCTTTCAGTCATCATCTCTCCTTGAACCGCATTCAACAGTGTGCCTGACATTTCGCCTACGCTCCAGAACGCTCACCAGCCTCGTCGCCAGCCGCCTTTTCCTCAGAGACCCGACGCCTGCGCGAAATCCTTCTTTGTGAGAAAACTCTTCTTGCTGATTGATTCGGGAATCGCAACGGGATAATCGCCGCTGAAGCATGCCTCGCAGAAGCCCGGATGGTCCGCAGCGACGGAGTCCCTCAGTCCCTGAAGAGATATGAAAGCAAGGGAATCCGCGCCGATGAAGCGTCGCATCTCCTCGTTGTCCATGTTTGCGGCAATAAGCTGATCCCGCGTGTCGGTGTCGATGCCATAGAAGCAGGGCCACATGACCTCGGGACTCACGATGCGGAGGTGCACCTCCGCGGCGCCCGCGTCGCGCAGCATCTGGACGAGCTTCTTCGACGTGTTGCCACGCACGATGCTGTCGTCGATGACCACAAGGCGTTGTCCTTCAATCACCGAGGACAGCGGATTGAGCTTCAGGCGGATGCCCAGCTGCCGCATCGCCTGCGTCGGCTGTATGAACGTGCGGCCGACATAGCGGTTCTTAACGATGCCGTCGGCATAGGGAATACCGCTTTCCTGCGCGTAGCCCATGGCGGAGGGAACGCCCGAATCAGGAACTCCCAGAACCAGGTCGGCGTCAACCGGAGCCTCCCGCGCAAGCATGCGGCCCATGGCCCGGCGGGCCTGATAGACGCTTTGCCCGTCAAGCACGCTGTCGGGACGGGCGAAATACACGTACTCGAAGATGCACGCTGCCGACTCGCGCGAAGGAACTCCTTGTTCGGCATGCATGCCGTCGGCGTTGAACCGCACGACCTCTCCCGGCGCGACGTCGCGGACGTATTCGGCACCGACGATGTCCAAGCCGCAGGTTTCGCTCGACACCACCCATCCTCGACCCTCCGGAAGCCTGCCGATGCACAGCGGCCGGATGCCATGGGGATCGCGAAACGCATAGAGCGAGTCAGGACTGGCCAGAACCATGGCGTACGCACCCTCTATCTCCTCCATGGCGCTTCTGATGCCCAATCTGAGATGGTGCGTCTCCCTCGTCACCAGGCCGATGGCCTTCGCGGCCACCTCGCTGTCGGTGGCGGAACGAAACTGCACGCCTCGGTCGACCAGACGGGCTCGAATCGAGTTCGTGTTCACGAGCGTCCCGTTATGGGCCAGCGCGATCAGCACATCGTCGATGGCGGAGATGTGGGGTTGGGCAGCCTCCCATGAGGCAGACCCTCCACTCGTCGAGTACCGCACATGGCCGACGGAGACATACCCGTCGAGCGCGGCCAGGCTCGCCTCGTCGAACACCTGGGTCACCAGGCCGAGATCCTTCGTCACCACCACGGTGTCACCGTTGCCGACGGCAATGCCGGCGCTTTCCTGTCCGCGGTGCTGCAGCGCCTGGAGGCCGAAGCACGTCATGCGGGCAACGTCTTCGCCGGGCGCGAACACGCCGAACACCGCGCATTCCTCCTCAAGACGGTCAGGCCGCTCCCCCGGCAGAACGGAAGTGCTCATGCGATCTCCTTTGCAGCGTCGTCGATGGCAGTGGCAGCTTCGGGATCGACCGCAGACCCGGCAGCGATGTCCGTCGATCCAGCAACCGAGCTTTCCTCCACGGAGCAGAACAGCACGTAGCGGCCATCGCTCGCCAAATTGTCGCACGTCGCAAGCGCGAACAGGTGCTTGATGTCAGCAGCCGCAGGCACGCCCCCGTCGGGCACGACCACGGAACGGTCGATCTTGTCCTGCACGTACAGCGTGCGTTCCGCATCGTCGCTGAACGTCGTCTGGGCAAGGGGATCGTCCGCCGCGCAGTGCACGAGCGAGAACGTGGACAGGCGATAGCTGCCTTCTGGGGTCAGGATGAAGACCGTGCGATGCTGGTCGAACTGCGCTTCGTCGGCAAAGCCGGCCACAGCGGCAAACATTGAGCCGTTGTTGAGGTGATGCCCGTAGATGATATTGTTCGGATCGGAGAAGTCGGCGGCATTCTCGGCCGAAAGGAAGATGGCCCCAAAGGTTGCTATCCAGCCCTCCGATCCCTGGAAGTCATGGGTCAGATACTTCTCGTTGTCGGTCGTGTGCACGATGGGATAGTTCACCGTGGTGCCCGGTATGTATATCCAGCCGACCGTGTCGGGGTTGATGGCCTTGAGCGCATCCCAATCGACCGTCATGTCGGCGAGAGAGGCCCCCTCGACGTCAGCCGGAGCCTCGAATGCCTGGCTGGCAACATCGTCGTAGGCCTTCTGCCCCTGCCAGTAGGAGAACCCGATGGCGCCAAGCGCCACGAGTGCGACGACCAACACCAGGAGGGCAATCCAGAACACGACCCGCCACGGGCCGCCCTTTTTCGAACCGTCGCCCTGCGCCTTGCCACCCGATCGTGCGTGGGCGGTCTGGACAGGCCGATACGCTCCTTGCTGTGGACGGCGGTAAGGGTCCGTCGACATCGGACGGAGCGAGTCCTGCGGGGGAATGTCTTGCGGTTGGCGGGGAGCCCTTCCGTCCGTCTGTCGGGCGGCGTGAGCCTGACGCGGCCCGTTCGCTCGTTGGGCTGCAGCAGGCCGCTCCTGCCGCCCGCCGGACTGCCCACCCGCATGCCGGGCGGACTGCCGCTGAACATGCTGGCCCCGCGGCTCAGAATCGGGGTCTTGTCGATACTCAGTCATGTGCGCCTTTCGGATAACAACATCAGCAGATGAGGCGACGGTCGGGGCCATCGATGGCCGCTCCGCGCAATCCCACCGTTATCAGACCGCTTCCATAATAAGCAAACGCCCCCAAAAAGGGGGCGCGATACACGCAAAACGCAATTTCATCGGTCGGCGCAACCGACCATGCGCGCTTATTTCTTCTTCATCTCGTCCACGAAGCCCTTGGCAATGAAGATGATGATGATGAGCACAATGATGGCGACGAGCACCCATACCGCCCACATAGGCACAATGCCAAATAAGGATTCCATATCCGTTACCCCTTTTTTCCAAGCACGAAGGAACGCGCTGACATAATCCGCTTGCTGCAGCCCATAGTAACGCTATCTCACTTTTCACGCAAGCGCGCCTCAAGGGCATCGTTGATTATTGTAAGCGCTTTGACACGTGCGTAGCGCTTGTCGTCGCTTTCCAGGACAATCCAGGGCGCAAACGGCGTTGACGTCAGGCGGAACATATCTTCGACGGCAGCCTTGTACTGGGGTCGCTTTTCGCGGTTTCGCCAATCCTCGTCGGTGATCTTCCATCGTTTCGCGGGGTTCTCCTGACGGTCATGGAAACGCCGCAGCTGCTCCTCGGGACTGACGTCAACCCAGAATTTCAAGAGGATGGCTCCCCAGCGGACAAGCTCCCGTTCGAACTCGTTGATCTCGTCATAGGCACGTGCCCATTCGGCGGGCGTGGCAAACCCCTCGACGCGCTCGACGAGAACGCGACCATACCAGCTGCGATCGTATATTCCCACATGGCCGGCCTTCGGCAGGCGGGTCCAGTACCGCCAGAGGTGGGGATGGAGCAGTTCGGGCTTCGTGGGGGCAGGACTGGGAAAGATCGTGTAGGCACGGGCGTCGAGCGCCTGCGCCACGCGCTTGATGGTGCCGCCCTTTCCAGCGGCATCCCATCCCTCGTACATGGCCATGAGGGGGATGCGCTTCTGGTACATCTCCATCTCGAGCTCGTTGAGCCGCCGTTGCTGCTCCTTGAGCTGACGCCTGTAAGCTTCGGGATCAAGCGTCAGCCCATGATCGACCTGATCGAGGGCGGGGGCGTTCGCAAGGATGCCAAACCGGGAGGCACGGGGCGCCAACGAGGCCGCCTCACACGCCTCACGTTCGGCATCGGAGGAAGGATTGCCTTTCCCCTCTGACGAAACCGGCAGGGGCTCGTCCAACGAACCGGCCGAATTCGCCAAGGCCTTCGCCACAGCCGCCGCCTCGGCGGGGTCAGCCTGCTGCGCAAGGGCCCTTTCGATGGCCGACACGAGGGTGCTGGCGATGGCGATGTTGGCACCGCGCTTGTCCTCTCCGTTCAGCACGTGCCACGGGGCGTAGTCGAACGAGCTCCCCTCCAGCAGGCTGTCATAGAGTTGGTACGCCTCGCGGTAATTTCCGACGCGCGCAAGCTTTTCCTTGCTCACACGCCACCGCGTGGCCGGATTGGCCCGCAGGCGCTCGAGGCGCCTCTTCTGCGCCTCCTTGGTGACGTGAACGAAGAATTTGATGACGAGATAGCCGTCATTGACCAACTGGCGCTCGAAATCGGCGACGGAAGTCAGGTGGCGGCTCAACATGCCGATATGCCTCACGCGACGAGCCTCTTCCATGGCGGCAGCAGCCTTCTTCGCCGCCTTCTTCCCCTGCCCTTCGGCCTCCGACAGCAATTCCTGCTGATCTTTTGCGGCGGCCTTCAAAGAGATCTCCCCGAATTCCGTGTACAGCATATGCTGCGT
>JAEZDJ010000112.1 GCA_023429565.1 Actinomycetes bacterium | reverse complement strand
CCCCCCCCGCCACTGGAGCCAGTCTCCTCCCTCAACTGCATCTTTTCACGTTCAATCTTTCTTGTCTCTCGAAAGCGATCTCAATGTGATATCATATAAATATCAAAGCTGGAGAACAGAGGGTTCCCTAGAATTGAGATAAGGTTCTGAGAGAGAAAGGGAATGCCATGACTGCCAACAAAGGTGTCCTCAATGAGGGCGGCGCATCCGTGGAAAGGGATATGCACGCGAAGAGCGGCTGGCCTCTGCTGCTGCTCACGGTTGTCGTGACCATCGCCTGCATCGCCATGATCGTTGCGGGGGCAATCATGTTGCCTTCAGACGAGGGTCCCATCGTCACGGGAACGCAGGCTTTAGGCGTTGCGTTGCTGGTGGTGGGTATTGTGGCCGTGTGCGTTGCGCCGCTGCTCATGTTGATGGGCTTCTTCACCATCCAGCCCAACCAAGCACGTGTGCTCATCCTGTTCGGGGATTATCGGGGCACGGTTCGCGACGAAGGCTTCCATTGGGCAAACCCGTTCTATTCGCGCAAGACGGGAGTCACGAGTGTTCAGGACAAGGCGGTGCCGCTTTCCACCAAGCTGTCCTTGCGCGCCCGCACGTACAACGGCGAGCATCTCAAGGTGAACGACAAATGCGGCAATCCCATCGAGATCGCCGACGTCATCGTGTGGCGCGTGGAGAACACCGCCAAGGCATTGTTCGACGTGGACGACTACAACTCCTATGTGCACACGCAGAGTGAGACCGCCCTGCGCCATGTTGCCACCACCTATGCGTACGATCAGATGCCAGGCGCAGCCGAGGATGAGATCACGCTTCGCAGCAACATCGAGGAGGTCTCGGCGGCCCTCAAAGACGAGTTGGCTGTGCGCCTGGAGAAGGCGGGCGTCGTGATTGACGACGCGCGGCTCACCCATCTTGCCTACGCGCCGGAGATCGCACAGGCAATGCTGCGTCGCCAGCAGGCCGATGCGGTGATTGCTGCCCGCGAGAAGATCGTGCAGGGCGCTGTTGGCATGGTTGACATGGCGTTGGAGGAGCTGTCCGCAAAGAACGTGGTAGACTTGGACGACGAGCGAA
Source organism: Actinomycetes bacterium (assembly GCA_023429565.1). Classification (GTDB taxonomy): domain Bacteria; phylum Actinomycetota; class Coriobacteriia; order Coriobacteriales; family Eggerthellaceae; genus JAEWQO01. The sequence continues at coordinate 68,872 of JAEZDJ010000112.1, read as the reverse complement.
AGGCCGCCATGGTGTCGAACCTCATGGTCGTGCTGTGCGGTGAATCGGATGCGCAGCCCGTTCTGAACACGGGAACGCTGTATCAGTAGGGAAGGGTGCGAGGCTGCCGCCCAGCAGGGTGCGCAGCCTCGCGCGGTGACGGTATGGCGAAGCGAAAACAATATCCTCTCCGAGTCGACTCGGAGGTTTGGTCAGCCGTCGAGAAATGGGCTGCCGATGACTTGCGAAGCGTGAATGCCCAGGTGGAGTTTATCCTGCGCCGGGCGCTCAAGGATGCGGGACGGCTGACGAAAGGCCCTGCCCCCTCTGATGGGGAAAAGGAGGAAGGGGAGGGTGCGGACGGCAGCTGACACGGCTCAGCTGCCGTTTCGTTTGGGATTCGGCCGTTTCGCATGTCCGCGCCTTCACTCCCGGCAAAGCATGAGGCTCTCGCCCGAATCCCGCCATCCCTGGATGCATCTCAGAGGCCGACTGCCATAGTCGGTGGTTCCGTGCACTCATCCTGTGTCTGCTGCATGAATGCTATACTGACGGCATCATACTTACGTCACGGCAAAAAAGAAGGTGCTCCGTCGCATGATCATCAAGAAATCCCCCTCTGAAATCGAAGCAATGAAGGAAGCGGGCCGCATTTCGGCAAAAGTGCTGCGCGAAGTCGGCAACCATGTCCGGCCGGGCGTCACGACGCTCGAGCTGGATGAATTGGCCGAAACCATCATCCGCCTTGAAGGCGGCATTCCCGCATTCAAGGGATATGGTGGGTTTCCCGGGTCCATCTGCGCATCGATCAACGAGCAAATCGTCCACGGCATTCCCTCCAAGAGCGTCGTGCTGCGGGACGGCGACATCATTTCCATTGACACGGGAGCCATTGTGGATGGCTGGGTGGGCGACAACGCCTGGACGTATCCTGTCGGATCCATCTCTGAAGAGAAGCAGCGTCTGTTGGACACGACGGAAAAATGCATGTGGGCCGGCCTTGACGCGGCCCGTCCTGGCAATCGGTTGGGCGACATCGGGGCCGCAGTCCAGGAGATTGCAGAAAGCGCGGGCTATGGGGTCGTGCGAGAATATGTTGGGCACGGCATCGGCCGGGACATGCACGAAGACCCGAACGTGCCGAACTATGGCCGCCGCCATACCGGGGTGAATTTGGAGGTGGGCATGGTGCTGGCCATCGAGCCCATGATCAGCCTGGGTACGCACAAGACGCGCCAGATGTCAGACGGCTGGCTGGTCTGCACCCGCGACGGCAAGCCCTCGGCTCACTTTGAGAAGACGGTCGCCATCACGGAAGAGGGGCCTGTCGTCCTCACCACCGAGGAGGGGCACCGCCGCCCGGTGTAGCGTGCTGTGCGGGACGCTCCCTAGGCTTTCAGCTGCTTGCCGTCGGTGTCCCAGTAGAATCGCTTGAACTTGGGAATCTGGTTCAGGTACATGACGCGCGCCCAGAGGTTATGCATGAAGGAATCGGGCCCGTAATGGAGCGGGTAGGGATCGACGGTGCGCTGCAGCACCTCAAGGGCATGCTGCAGCCTGCCTCGGTTCTCCATGCTGCGGTCCAGCACATAGCGCGGCACGCAGGAATAGACAAACGGGTCGTAGGCTTCCTGATAGTCAATCTCCTCGCCCAACAGGAATTCCCGCACGATGAGCGTGACGAAGTTCACGCCGCCGAGGCTCAGGTAGTAGGTGTTGCGCCCACAGCGCGTGTTCACCTCGAAAAACCGGAACGCACCGTCCCTCTCGTCATACTTAATGTCGAAATTCGCGAATCCCCGATATCCCGTGCGCTTGAGGAACCGCGTGGCACAGGCGATGATCTCGTCCTCGCGTTCTCCCATGATGCACAGCGGATTGCCGAGCGCGGTGGGATCGTGATCCTGCAGGCAGACGACGCCTCCGGACACCACGCGCAGCGTGCCATCCGCATCCGAGAAGGTGGTCAACGTGCGGATGGCGTCATCCCCGCCGGGCACGAAGTCCTGCACCACGAGCTCCCCGTCATAGTCCGACGTGCGGATGTCGTGCCACACCTGCATCAGTTCCTCGGCGTTTTCAATCTCGTAGATCTTGCGCTTGCGGGGAATGGTCGCATCCTGAAACCGCGCGGAGTTCGACGGCTTGGCGATGAGCGGATAGGAGAAGTCATTGGCGGGAAGCTCATCGGGACCGTTGCCGCAGTCGAAATACCACGTCTGCGGATAGGGGATGTCCAATTCGTCGCACAGCTCGTAGAAGCGGCGCTTCTGGGTGATGTCGTCAAGCAGGGGGAAGTCGATGTAGGGCACCGTGTACCCCGCTGCCTCGAGCCGGACCTTGCCGGCTGACAGCATGCGCGCGTGGCAGTCGTCGCAGCCCAGCACAAGCAGCAGGCGCTCGGGGTCGGCTGCGCGGGTCTCGCGCGCCACCCGTTCGAGCGCGTCATACAGGCCTTCAGGCTCATGGATGCGGGGTTCGAGCCGATAGTCCGTGAAGCGGCTTGACGAGAGCATCTTTATGTCTTGGGTGGCAAGCACGATGGTGCGGTCAATGCCGTAGGCACGATGGAGCTCGCGCACGTAGCTGTAGGCGAGGATGTCTCCGCCCACGATGACGGGCTGGAGTCGCCGCCGCGCGTCCGAGGCCTCTTCCAGCGGTGCAGCCGATGACGGCGATGCAGGGGCTGCCCCGTCGAAGGGGGCATTCCGCTCCTGGCGTGGGATTGACGTGCGAACCGAAGCTTCTTGCGATGCTGCTGGCATATGCTCAGGTCTCCTTTTGAATCGAGATGCCCTGCCATTATCCCATACCAAGCCAGAGGGGAGCGGCAACCCGCGCGTTTCGTGAAAAGTGTCCACATCGATGCAGGTTGGCGTATCATGGCCGAGATACTGAGAAGAGGACGACCGCTTCGGCATTCGACGACAGACGAGATCCGGCGGCACGCAGAACAGGAGTTGCAGCATGTGCGGTTTCGTGGGATTCACCACCGTCGACTACGGCCAGCAGACGAACGAGGCCATCGTCAAGGACATGGCCGATCGCATTGCCCACCGGGGACCTGACGACGAAGGATTTTTCGTCACTGACGGCATCGCGATGGGGTTCCGCCGCCTTTCCATCATCGATCTCGAGGGAAGCCGCCAGCCCATGCAGAACGCCGACGGCAGCGTGACCGTCACGTTCAACGGCGAGATATACAACTTCCAGGAGCTGCGCGCCGAGCTGGAATCTCTGGGATATGAGTTCAAGACGCAGGGCGACACCGAGACTGTGGTTCACGGCTACGAGGCCTGGGGAACCGACGTTTTCGAGAAGCTGCGCGGCATGTTCGCCATCGCCATCTGGGATGCCGAGGCAAGGCGTCTCGTGTGCGCGCGCGACCTGTTTGGCATCAAGCCGCTCTATTACCAGCATGACGGGGGGCGCCTCATCTACGGCAGCGAGATCAAGGCATTCCTGGCGCATCCGGCGTTTCACAAGGAATTGAACCGCGACATGCTGCCGCAGTATCTGTGCTTCGAGTACATGAACGATTCCCAGACGATGTTCGCAGGCGTCCACAAGCTGCTGCCCGGCCACTTCATGGTGTTCGAAGACGGCAAGGTGCGGACGGAGTGCTTCTATCACATCACCTACCGGATCGACGAGTCAAAGAGCCTCGACGAATGGGCCGACATCGTGAACGAGGCGTTTGACGAGTCGGTGGCGGCGCATGAGATCGCCGATGTGGAAATCGGGAGCTTCCTGTCAGGCGGCATCGACTCCTCGCTTGCCGCATACTGCATGGGACGGCATGCTGACGAGGTCAAGACCTTTTCGGTGGGCTATGACATCGGGTGCGAGGACAAGATGGCCGAGATCTACGCCATCCCTGATTTCGACATCAAGCTGAACGAGTTGGACGATTCGCGGGCATTTGCCGAATGGGCGCAGCTGCCGAACTTCGAGACGCAGGTCACTGCCGAGGAATTTCTGGACATCGTGCCCACCGAGCAGTACCACATGGACGAGCCCCTGGGCGCTCCGAGCGCCATTCCCCTGTTCTTCGTGTCGAAGCTCGCGCGCCAGCAGGTGAAGGTCGTGCAGTCGGGAGAAGGCGCCGACGAGCTGTTCGGCGGCTACTGGATATACCATGACCAGTTCGAGTTCGAGAAGTACTTCAAGGTGCCCCGCCCGTTGCGCGAGGCCGCCGGCACCATCGCCGAGATGCTGCCGCCGTTCCATGGCCGCCGGTTCGCCATGCGGGGCTCCGGCGGTCCGGAAAAGTCCTACCAGCGCGCTTCGATGAACTACATGTGGGACGAGGTGCCTGATGTCCTCAAAGGCTACGAGGGTCCCTGCCGGCCGTGGGAATGGTGCAAGCCTCACTTCGACGAGGCGGCCAAGCAGGGCATCGACGTGATCACTCAGACGCAGTACGTCGACATGGTCAGCTACATGCCCTTCGACATCTGTCTCAAGGCCGACAAGATGTCCATGGCCCAGTCGCTTGAGCTGCGCGTCCCGTTCCTGGACAAGAAGGTGCTTGACGTGGCGCTGCAGCTGCCGACCGCCTGCCGGGTCGATGACGAGCATTCCAAATACGCGCTGCGCGTGGCGGCAAGCAAGCTGGGCTTCCAGAAGCGGGTGGCGAACATGCCCAAGCAGCCTTTCATCACGCCGCTCACCGTGTGGTTGCAGACCGACCTCTACTACAATCGCATCAAGGAGGCGTTCACGGGGGAGGCGGCTCACGAGTTCTTCAACGTGGATTACCTGGTCAAGATGCTTGACGATCACCGCAGCGCGGATTTCTCCACCACCGAGGGCCGCTCCAAGCTCAAGATGATGCGCATCTGGAACATCTACTGCTTCCTCTGCTGGCATGAGGTGTTCTTCGGCGCGTCAAGCGAGAAGCTCGCTCCCAAGACAAAGGTGGCTTCCGAGGCGTAGCCCCTGCGCCTGCGAAGGCTCGCCTGGAGGCGGACGGGCTAGCCTTCGCTCCAGGCTTCAACGAGAAGCCTCGCCGCTTGACGCAGCTCTTCTTCCTGGAAGCCGGCGTATCCGGCGACGACTGCGTGCGTCTCAGGGGCGGTTCCCGCATAGGAGCGCGAGAGCGGCCTCACGCCCACTCCCTGCGCCCGGGAGAGGTTCACGAGGTTCTCCTCTGTCAGGCGGGGCATCGTCAACACCAGATGGAGCCCCGCATCCTGTCCCTTCGTCGCAAGCTGGTCTCCCAGGGGCTTCAATTCGTCCAGAAACGCGCTTTTCCGGGCTTTGTACAGTCCTCTCATGCGGTTGAGGTGGCGCTCGTAATAGCCGCGCTCCAGGAACCGTTTGAGCGTGAGCTGCTCGAACCGCGAGACGGTGGACGAGTAGAATCTCAGGCGGGTGCGGTAATCATCCATGAGATCCAAGGGCAACACCAGGTAGGCGATGCGCAGTGATGGCGTCAGGGTGGTGGCGAACGAGTTGAGGTAGATGACGTTATCTCCCCGGTCGAGGCTGTGCAGCGTCGGTATGGGCCTGCGCACGAAGCGGAACTCGCTGTCAAAGTCGTCCTCGATGATGTAGCGCCGACCTTGTGAGGCCCAGTCCAGGAGACGGGTGCGGCGGCCTATGCCCATCACGGCTCCGGTGGGGAAGTGATTCGACGGCGTGACGACGACAAGGGAGGCGGGCGTGCGTTCGAGCTCGTCGACACGAATGCCGTCATCGTCAACCGGGACGGGATAGCCTGCAACATGGCGGGCTGCGAGCAGGCGGGGGATCTTGTCGTATCCCGGGTCCTCGAAGGCCACTGACGCTTCCGCAACGAGCTCGGTGATCAGCCCGATGAGGTATTCGGTGCCTGCTCCGACGACGATTCGGCTAGGATCGACCTCCATGCCCCGAAACGCATGGAGGTAGTGGGCTATCTCCCGGCGCAGTCCCTCATCTCCTTCGGGATCGCCGGCGGCAAGCAGGGAGGCGGGATTTTCCCGCATGCACTCGCGCATGAGGCGGCTCCACACGGAGTAGGGAAAATGCGTGATGTCGACGGCGTTGGTCTTCAGATCGTAGCGGATTGCCTCATCCGATGGGGGACGTTCCTGCGGATCCGCTGCGGCGGGCATGCCTTGGGGCTGCGATGGAGACGTTGTGGGATCGGGCTGGCGCTGCAGGCCGGTCCCGCTGGAATCACGGGCGCCACACCCGCTTCCTTCGGCGTCCTCCTTGCTTCTTATCCTGCTTCCGCTTGGCTTCTGGCATCTTTCCGAGGCAATCATGGGCGGCAGGTCGCAGACGAAGTAACCTCTTTTTGGCACCGTGTACACATATCCCTCGGCCAGGAGCTGCCGGTAGGCGTTATCAACCGTAAAGGGGCTGATGTGGGCATGTTCGGCGAGGTTTCGCCGGGAGGGAAGACGGTCGTTGCCGGCGAGCTCCCCGTTCTCGATGCATGACCGTATGTGACGGTAGAGCTGCTCGTAGAGGGGCGTGCCTGCGTCTGCGGTGAGCGATGGCGTCAACATGGCGTATCCCTTTCTTCTGGCCTCCTTGGCGGTTGGGCGATTGAGGGGGAATCGTTTTGAAATCCCTGCCCCTTGCCTCTGCTGCATCAAATCTGGTCTGGTAAGAAATAATCAATCTGGTCATTGTAACCATACCAGATATGAGGTTATCTGTCTTGGGGACGGGAGCGAATCCCTCCCTGCCCGGCGTGAAGGAAACCATGTGGAAAGGAAGCCGAAGACAATGGACGAGCAGCAATACGAATTGAACAGAAACCTTGCGCAGATGCTCAAGGGAGGCGTGATCATGGATGTGACCACGCCGGAGCAGGCACGCATCGCCGAGGAGGCCGGAGCATGCGCCGTCATGGCTCTGGAGCGCATCCCTGCTGACATCCGATCGGCTGGCGGCGTCTCCCGCATGAGTGACCCGCAGTTGATCAAGGACATACAGCGTGCGGTTTCCATTCCCGTCATGGCTAAATGTCGCATCGGGCATTTCGTCGAAGCTCAGCTGCTCGAGGCTCTCGACATCGATTATATCGACGAGAGCGAAGTGCTGTCTCCCGCTGACGACACCTACCACATTGACAAGCGGTCTTTTCGCGCGCCGTTCGTGTGCGGAGCGCGGGATTTGGGCGAGGCACTGCGGCGCATTGGAGAAGGCGCTGCCATGATACGCACGAAGGGGGAGCCTGGCACCGGTGACGTCGTGCAGGCCGTGCGCCATATGCGCACGATGAACGAAGGCATCCGCGAGCTTTCCGCCTGCCGTCCCGATGAGCTCAACGAGGCCGCCAAGCGACTGGGGGCACCCCTGGATCTGGTTAGGGCTGTGGCTGCTCAGGGAAGCCTTCCCGTCGTCAACTTTGCTGCGGGCGGCATTGCGACGCCGGCTGACGCAGCGCTCATGATGCAGCTGGGTGCCGAGGGCGTGTTCGTGGGGTCGGGCATTTTCAAGTCGGGCAATCCGGCACGTCGTGCCGCAGCCATTGTACAGGCGGTGACCAACTTTGGCGACGCTGCCTTGATCGCCGGCGTTTCCGAAGGGCTGGGGGAGGCCATGGTTGGCATAAACGAGGCCGAGATTGAACTCATCATGGCCGAAAGGGGACAGTGACCTCATGCGCATCGGCGTGCTGGCGCTTCAGGGAGCCTTTGCCGAGCATGAGAGGGCCTTGGCTGGTTTGGGGGCATCCTGCGTCGAGGTGAGGCAGCCCAGGGATTTGAGCGATGATCTGGATGGGCTTGTCATTCCCGGAGGCGAGAGCACGGTCATGGCCAAGCTTCTTCATGATCGCGCCCTCGCGGAACCCCTCGGCCGCGCGATCGCTGACGGCCTGCCGGTTTTTGGCACCTGTGCTGGCATGATCATGCTGGCTCGGGAGGTGGAGGGGCGCGGTGCAGGCTGCCTGCCCGTTCTGGATGTCGTCGTGCGCCGCAATGCCTTCGGCAGGCAGCTGGGCAGCTTTCGGACGGAGGGGGCCTTTGGAAGGATCGGCATCGTTCCCATGACGTTCATCCGGGCCCCCTTTGTGGTTGCGGCGGGTTCGGACGTCCAGGTGCTCGCGACCGTGCAGAGGGACGCCGTGACCGCCCCGTTTGATGTTGGGACGCCGGTCGATGCGGCTTGCCGGAATGCTGGGGCGGCCGCAGCCTGTTGGGGGGACGGAGCGGTTTCCGAAGGTCCAGGGGCGGATGTGCAGGCTGATGGCGAGACCCGGATTGTGGCCGTGCGGCAGGGATCGGTGCTTGCCACGGCCTTCCATCCCGAGCTCACCGGGGATGCGCGCGTGCATGAGTATTTCGTCAGGGAGATTTGCACGGCCAGATGACCGCTCGGGTCTTTGCCGGCTTTCCCTGTCGGGCATGCCCGACAGGGAAAGAGGATATATCAGAGGTTCCTCGACCGGTACATCTGAAAGGCACCTGCATCATCCATGCGGTGTCCCGTCAGGCGTTCGAACGCGCAAAGCGGTTGCGCACCTTGCCTATGAGGGTGCCGGCAAAGGCCGCCTCGGGCACGTGGAGCCTGATGGCCAAGCCGAAGGTCACCGCCAGGCTCGCCAAGCCTCCCGCAACCACGTAGCCAAACGCCTGCGCGATGGAGCCTGAGAGGGGCGCCACGAACGTTTCGAGGGCGAACAGCACGCCAAAGCCGGTTGCTGCGCCCAGGCCACCGAAGACGAGTCCAGAAACGCAGGCCTTCGCCATCGACCGCAACCCGAACGGGCCCAGGTGTCGGCGCAGGTAGGCAAAGAGGCAGATGTCGGCCACCAGATAGAACACGATTTCCGCCGCGGCGATGCTCGTGAGGGAAAATCGGTCGGTATTGGCCGCCGCGAACATGGTCAGGCCGACCTGCACCGCACCGGCTGCAAAGTTGAAACCGGCGAATATGCCCATCTTCCTCAGGCCGCTGAATATCTTCTGCAGATAGGTGTTCACGCCATAGAACGGCAGCGCGCAGGCGAACACGCCAAGATAGCCGGCAATGCTCACGACGTTTTCGGTGGTGAAGGCGCCGGCATTGTACACGGTCACGAGGGGGACGGAGAACACGATCAGATACAGCGCGAACGGGACCATGAAAAACAGGATCTGGCTCGTGCCGCTGACGATGCCTCGCTTCACGCCCTCGACGTTGCCTTCGCTCTGCATGTCGGCAAGTTCGGTGAACATGGCTGTGGTGATGGGGATGGCCAGAAGGGAATAGGGGAGCATGAACCACTGGCGAGCGTAGTAGAGCACCGAAGGCCCGTTGTCGGCGAAGCTGTAGGAAGCGGCGGTCTGCACCGACACGACGGCGAACGAGCACAGCATGACGAACACGGCCGGAATGCCGATGGACAGCGTCTCCCGCAGTGCCGGATCGCGGAAATTCACCCGTGGCCTCATGCGTATCCCGTTGCGCTTGAGCGCCGGAAGCTGAATGGCCATCTGCACGAACACCCCGAGCGGATTGCCGATGGCGATGATGTAGAGCGCAAGCTCCTGGTTTTGCGGCGCCACTGCTGCAAAGAGCAGGAAGGTTGCAATGACGATGACGTTGTTTGCGACCGGCGCGATGGATGACCAGAGGTAGTCGCGGTTTGCGTTCAGCAGGCCGGACACGATGGCGCTTGCGCCGTAGAATACGATTTGAATGGCGAAGAACTGGAAGAAGAACACCGATTGAGCCATCTCGGCTTGATCGGAATAGAAGCTCTGCGTGTAGATTATAACGGAGGGGAAGGCCATGCAGAGCACTGCGACCACCGCCAAGAACAGCACGACGATGGTGAGCAGGTTCGAGGCGTACTCGTTGGATCGCTCCTGCCCGAGCTTCTTCTTGATGGAGAGGTAGACGGGCAGAAAGGCCGTGACCAGCATGCCGCCAGCCACCAGTTCGTAGAGCATGGTGGGCAGGTTGTTTGCGACTTGGTAGGAACTGGCGAGCAGCGTCGAGCCAAGGGCGAAGGCCATGACCCACGTGCGGGCGAATCCCGTGATGCGGGAAAGCAGGACGCACACGCTTATGAGTGCCGCCGAGAAACCGACCGACGTCGCGGTGTCCTCTGGCTCGGGCCGGCTTGCGCGCACAAGCGTCCTGTCGGTTCCCAGATGCTTGCCAATGATGGGAATGTCGGCTGTCGAGCCGGGGTCGGCGGTGGCCAGGGGACGTGAGCGCCTGGGGGCGACGGAGGGGCTGGGTGCCGCATGGGCTCCGGATGCAAAGCCCTTCTCGGGCTGTTCGCCGCTGGGGGGATAGGGTGCCGGCTGCGGAACTGGGGCGGATTCGACTTCCGCCGTCGGGCGGGAGGAAGGGGTTTGCCGAGAATGCCGTGCTGCCGGACGCTTGGTTTCCGCCGAGGCGTCCCTCGTTCGATCCGTCCCGGCGTGCCGTCCTCCGACGTACAGCTTTGACGTTTCTCCCGGATTGGAAACGCGCGTATGTTGAGCTCGTGCGAGCTTGTCTGACATGGACGGATGCTTCCTCGCGCTTGGATATAATAGCTCATCATAGCAAACTCGGAAAGAAGAGCCTCATGCATATTCTCATCGTACGCAATAACTCCAACTCGCAGGCCATCGATGCCTCCCTGTTGTTGGCGGCGTATGCGGCCACGCAGTCCTTGGAATACACGCTCGTCGATTCCTCCGAACTTACGGCACGGTGCGATCATGCGCAATTGAACAAGGCGCTCGCCTCGGGCGTCGACATGGCGGTCGTGCTCGGTGGCGACGGCACCATCCTGCGCACGGCCCGCCAGATCGGCACTTCGGGCGTTCCCATTCTGGGCATCAACTTCGGGCGGCTGGGCTTTTTGGCGAATGCCAGCGATGCCGGCGTCGTGGCCATCGTGGCGGCTGCGCTGGCCGGCGACGTGGTGGCCGAACGGCGCACGAACCTGCGCATCGACGTGGTGTGCGAGGGGGACGACGAGGTTGATCCCGCTCCCGTTTCCGACGAGGGCGATTGCGAGGAGGGCGACGGGTACTTCGATGGGCTGGGCGACGAGGGCGTGCCCGGGCGCACCTTCTTCGCGCTTAACGAGCTGACCGCAACACGCGGGGCAAACGGGCGCATCATCGATTTCGGCCTCGACATCTCGGATGCCCACATTGCCGACATGCGGGGCGACGGGCTGGTGGTTGCCACGGCCACGGGATCCACGGCGTACGCGCTGTCCGCAGGCGGCCCGCTGGTGGCTCCTGGCTTCAGCGGGCTGGTGGTGGTGCCGCTTGCCCCGCACACGTTGCATTCGCGTGCCATCGTGACGTCGAGCAACGACGTGGTGGAGATGGACCTGTCGCAGAATGCCGACGCCCGTGATGCGACGCTGTTCGTTGACGGAGACCTGCTCTCCTTCGACCGCCCGGTCGAACGTGTGCGAATCAGCAGGGGGAGCGCACCCACCGTGCTGCTCCGCTATCAATGCGAAGACTTCTACGAACACGCGGCGAAGGTGTTCTTCTAGCCCCGCCACGGTAGACTGCCCCGTATCTTTGCACGCCGGCTTCCCCTATTTGTGGTAGTACCGATGCTGCTCGTACTTCGGCTCGCAGCACACGTTGATGCCGAGGGTGCGATACAGCCGTTCGTCGGTCGACGAGATGATGACGCTGAAGAACGCATCGCAGCCCTGCAGGTCTCCGATGTGGTCGATCAGGCGGGCGGCCAGCGGATCGGTCGCCGAGCTGATGGAGAGCGCGATGAGCGTCTCGTCAGAGTGCAGGCGGGGATTGCGGCTGTGAAGCTGGTCGGTCTTGAGGCGGCAGATGGGCTCGATGATGGGGTCGCTGATGACGTCGATGTCGCCATTGACTCCCGCGATGCCCTTGAGGGCGTTCATGAGCAAGGAGGATGCAGCACCGAGCAGGGCCGATGTCTTGCCGGTCACCACTGAGCCGTCGGGCAGCACCATCGCGCCGGAAGGGCCTCCCGTGGTCTCCTCCTTCTGCAGGGCGGCACGGCGGGCGGGTGACAGGTTCACGTTCACCCCTGCTTGGTTCATGAGAAGCTCAAGTTTCTCGATGCGCTCTTCCCCGACGCCGGTGCGCTTCACGTCGACGGCGGTCTGGAAGTACCGGCGCACGATTTCCCCGCATGCGGCCTCGCGCACGGCCTGTTCGTCGGCGATTGCCCGACCGGCCATGTTGACTCCCATGTCCGTCGGCGAGCGGTAGGGGCTTGTTCCCGCTATCCGTTCCATCATGGCCTTCAGGACGGGAAATATCTCCACATCCCGATTGTAGTTGACGGTCGTCTCGCCGTAGGCCTCCAAGTGAAACGGGTCTATGGTGTTCACGTCGTCGAGGTCGACCGTCGCCGCTTCGTAGGCGATGTTCACGGGATGCTTCAAGGGGAGGTTCCAGATGGGGAACGTCTCATACTTGGCGTAGCCGGCGGCGATGCCGTGCTTGTGCTCATGGTACAGCTGTGACAGGCAGGTGGCCATCTTCCCGCTGCCGGGTCCGGGGGCCGTCACCACCACAAGGGGGCGCGTCGTCTCGACGAAGGCATTCTTGCCATAGCCCTCGTCGCTGACGAGGTGGTCGATGTCGTAGGGGTATCCGGCGATGGGATAATGGAGGTAGCTCCTGATGCCCAGGGCGTCGAGCCTCCGACGGAACGCATCCGCGGCCGGCTGGCCCGTGTATTGGGTGACGACCACGCTGCTCGCCAGGAAGCCCATGCCGCGGAACGCGTCCATGAGTCGCAGGGACTCCTCGTCGTAGGTGATTCCCAAATCGCCGCGCTGCTTGCTCTTCTCGATGTCGCTGGCGTTGATTGCGAGGATGATCTCGACGTCGTCGACAAGCTGCTCCAGCATGCGTATCTTGGAATCGGGCTCGAAGCCGGGCAGCACCCGCTCGGCATGATGGTCGTCGAACAGCTTGCCGCCGAACTCCAGGTAGAGCTTGCCGCCGAATTGGGAGATGCGCTCGCGGATGTGCTCTGCTTGGAGCGCGATGTACCTGTCGTTGTTGAATCCGGTGTGCATGGGTTGGCCGTGCCCCTTTCTGCATGCAGCTGAAAGCGCCCGACGTTGGCCGTCAGGCGCTTGTGTGAATCAGTGGTGCCCCCTGAAGAATTCGAATCCCCGTCTCCGGCTCGAGCGGCCGGCGTCCTTGGCCGCTAGACGAAGGGGGCGCGTTTGGCTTTTGGCCGCATGACAGTCTTACGCGTCTGCGAGTGCCTCATGGGCTGCCCGCACGAAGCTGTCGACATCGTCGCGCGTGTGGGCGGCCGAAAGGAACAGCGCTTCATATTGGCTGGGAGCTATGAGGAAGCCGCGTGAAAGCATACCATGAAAATAGCGGGCGAACGCCTCAGCGTCGCACTTTGCGGCCTTTTCCCACCCATCGACCGGCGCGTCGGAGAAGAACAGCGTGAGCAGCGATCCGGCACGCGCGACGGTTGCTGCGACACCGGTTGCCTCGATGGCTTGCATGAGCCCCTGCTCCATGCGGCTTCCCAGCTGCTCGAGGCGCTCGTAAGGGGGGTTGCGCTCGAGTTCGCGGAGCATGGCGAGGCCTGCCTCCATGGCCACGGGATTGCCGGAAAGCGTGCCCGCCTGGTAGACGGGACCCTCCGGGGCCAGCTGGTCCATGATGTCGGCTCGGCCGGCGAAGGCTCCCACGGGAAAGCCGCCGCCGATGATCTTCCCGAAGCAGCACAGGTCGGGGATGACGCCGAACAGCTGCTGCGCCCCTCCGAGCGAGAGACGAAATCCACAAATGACCTCGTCGAATATCAAAAGCGCTCCAAAGCGGGTGCACAGGTCGCGCAGTCCCTGCAAAAAGCCCTCGCATGGGGGCACTACGCCCATGTTTCCCGCGACGGGCTCCACGATGACGGCCGCGATGTCCTGCGGATGCCGCTCGAACGCCTTTTGCACGGCAGCGAGGTCGTTGTAGGGGAGGGTGAGGGTGTCGGCCACTGCGCCCTCGGTCACGCCCGGCGTGCCGGGAATGCCGAACGTCGCCATGCCTGACCCCGCGCTGACCAACAAGGCATCGCTGTGGCCATGGTAGTTGCCTTCGAACTTCACGAACTGGGGCCGGGCGGTGAAGCCGCGCGCAAGGCGCAGGGCGCTCATGGTCGCTTCCGTGCCCGAGGACACCATGCGCACCCGCTCGGCTGCGGGCACCAGTTCGCAGATCTTTTGCGCCAGGCGCACCTCCGCCTCGCAGGGCGCGCCGAACGAGGTTCCCCGGGTCAGCTGGCCTGACACCGCCTCCATCACGCAGGAGGGGCGGTGTCCTAAAATCATGGGACCCCATGAGCCGATGAAGTCGACATACTCGTTACCGTCGACGTCGATGACCCGGCTGCCTTGAGCCTGTTCGTAGAACACCGGTTGGGCATGGACGTTCGCGAAGGCGCGCACGGGCGAGTTGACTCCTCCGGGTATGCACCGCCGTGCCTCATCGAACAGCTTCTCTGACATCGCATGCTTCATGGGGTCAGCTCCTTTCGGCCTGTCGCGTGGCATGGCTTGCGCCTTCCGGCGCGGTGTGGGTCGCGTCTTCCGTGAAGTAGCGCATGGAGGTCTTCTTGAACTCCCTGGTGGAAAACAGCAAACGCGGATCGGGGACGGCGATGCCCCGCGAAGCGAGCGCGGCATGGATGCGCGTCGCGGTTTGGTGACACGCTTCGGGGGTTGTCCCATGTATCATGGCGTACAGGTTGTGGGGCCAGTCTTCCGACCGCACGCGCTCGTAGCAGTGACTGACTTCCGTAAACGCCGCCATTGCTTCTCCCGCGTCCACCGCGTTGCGGTCAGGCACGTCCCACACGGTCATGGCGTTGGCCGTCATTCCCATCGTGCGATGCCGCACCACGGCGCCCAGGCGTCGGACGATGCCCTCGTCGCGCCACCGCCCCATGGTTTCAAGCACCTCGTCCTCGGTCATGCCGACGGTCTCGCCCAGGTCCGCAAAGGGGGTGGCGCCGATGCCGATGTCGCCCTGCAGGGCGCGCACGAGCGCGCGTTCGGCATCCGTGAAGCGGGCGGGGCTCACGTTGGCGGGAACGATGGTGCGCGGCTCGAACTCGCCGACGTCCATTCCCGCCACCGGAAAATCCACGCGGATCTTGAACAGGCGTGTGGCGGGCAGGTCGAGCACGGAGCCGCATGCTGCCTGGGATTCGATGGCGGACAGCACCTCGCCGATCCGTTGGCGCGAGGGTGCGATGACCGTGAACCAGAGGCTGTGGCGGTCGTCACGCTGGTAGTTGTGCGTCACCTCGTCGTAGCCATTGACCATGTCGGCGATGGCCTCGATTCGGTCCTCCGGTGCGGCGAGGGCCGCCAAGGTTGACACGTATCCCAGATGGGAAGGGTCGAACGTGGCCCCGATACGGCGGACGATGCCCCGATCGCGCAGGTTCGCCGTGGCAGCCTGCACCGCTTCCGGCGAAACGTCAAACAGGCGGGCCAGCGCATCATAGGGACGGGACGACAGGGGGAAGCCGGTCTGGATCCGTGAGAGGACGAGGTCGTCAAGCGTTACCTTTTCAGCCATTGTGCCACTTCCTTTGCGTGGTAGGTGATGATGGCGTCGGCCCCGGCCCTTGTCATGCAGGTGAGCGACTCCATCACGATGCGCCGCTCGTCGATCATTCCCGCCTGCGCCGCCGCTTTCACCATCGAGTATTCGCCGCTCACGTTGTAGGCCACGGTGGGGTAGCCGAATTCCCGCTTCACGGCTCGCAGCACGTCCAGGTAGGCGAGCGCTGGCTTCACCATCACCATGTCGGCGCCCTCGTCTATGTCGAGCGCGGTCCTTCGCAGCCCCTCCTCGACGTTGGCGGGGTCCATTTGGTAGGCGCGCCTGTCGCCAAAGGCGGGAGCTGAATCGGCCGCCTCACGGAAGGGGCCGTAGTAACCGGACGCGTATTTTGCTGAATACGACATGATTGGCGTGTCGGTAAAGCCGGCCGCGTCAAGGGAGCCGCGCAGAGCGGCCACATGGCCGTCCATCATGTCCGAGGGCGCAACCATGTCGGCGCCGGCGCGCGCATGGCTCACGGCTTCGGCGGCCAGCAGCTCGAGCGTGTCGTCGTTCGTCACGCATCCTGCCTTGTC
The DNA here is from genome assembly GCA_023429565.1 of Actinomycetes bacterium. Taxonomy (GTDB): domain Bacteria; phylum Actinomycetota; class Coriobacteriia; order Coriobacteriales; family Eggerthellaceae; genus JAEWQO01. The sequence continues at coordinate 52,836 of JAEZDJ010000112.1, read as the reverse complement.
AAGCAGGCCGCAGTGGCCGTGGTCCGTGTACTCGCACAGACACACGTCAGTGATCACGTACAGCGAGGGACGATGCGCCTTGATGGCGCGGATGGCTTCCTGCACGATGCCGTGCTCGTCGTAGGCCTCGCTGCCGCGCGCGTCCTTGCGCGCCGGCAGGCCGAACAGCATGACGGCGCCGATGCCGAGATCGGACACCTCGTCTATCTCGTCGAGCACCGTGTCGGGGCTGAACTGGAAGATGCCCGGCATGGTCTTTATTTCGTCCTTGCAGCCCCGTCCCGGCTTGACGAACAGGGGATAGATGAGCTTGCCGGCGTCGATTGCCGGTGCCTCGCGTATGAAGGTGCGCACCGTCTCGTTCGTGCGCATGCGGCGGGGGCGATAGGAGGGGAATCTCACGGTCTATGCCTCGTTCTTCGCGTCATGTTTGGCTGGGACGCACGTCGTTTCGGAGGGGGAGAGGGCTGCGGCGTTCGACGGCGTGATGTCGGCCATGACCTCATAGGGCGCGCCCTGCTCGTCGAGGATGCCAATGCGCTCCGAACGGGCTTTCTCCTCGGCTGCAATGGCGCGAATGTCCTCGTGGGAAAGTCCTATTTCCTCGTCCGTCAGATAGCAGGCGGGATCGCTCGCCCAGAGGTCTCCCGTGGCCGCTTCGGCTCGCACGCGGAAGTTGCCGTTGCAGATGTCGAGCCATCGGCAACGGGCGCAGCGTCCCTTCACGAAGGGACGCTTGTCCTTCAGCCGGAACATGAGCTCGCTTTCCGGCGTGGTGCGGCTCACGTCGGTCCATGTCTCGCTGAAGGGTCGGGTGCGCACGTTGCCGAAGCTGAAATGCCGCCAGAACTGGTCGGCATACACCTCGCCGTCCCAGCTGATCGAGGCGATGCCCGCACCGGTGGAGTTCCCGCGGTTCCACTGCAGCAGCTGCAGCACTTCGGCCGCCCGCGCGGGATCTTCGCGCAGCAGCTCGGTGTAGACGAAGGGGCCGTCCGCATGGTTATCCACGGTCAGCACCTCGGGTGCGCCTCCCCGGTCAAACCAGGCGCGCGTGCGGTCCATGATCAGGCGCACGGCCCGACGGGTTTCCCCGTGATCCAGGTCCTCGTCCATGAGCTCGCTCCCGCGGCCGGTGTACACGAGGTGGTAGAAGCAGGCTCGGTTGATGTCCTCGGCTTCCATGATGTCGAAGATGTCGTTGATGTCTTCCCAATTCATCTTGTTTATGGTCATGCGCAGGCCCACCTTGATGCCCGCCGCCTTGGCGTTGCGCATGCCTTCGAGGGACCGGTCGAAGGCCCCTTCGACGCCGCGAAACCGGTCGTGGGTCCTGCGGCCGCCGTCCAGCGACACTCCCACATAAGACAGGCCGACATCGGCAAACTGGCGCGCAAGGTCGGGAGTGATCATGGTGCCGTTGGTCGAGATGACCACGCGCATGCCGCTGTTTTTGGCATAGTGCATGAGTTCGACGAGGTCGTGCCTGAGGCAGGGCTCGCCGCCGCTGAACAGCAGCACGGGTGCGCCAAAGGCTGCCAGATCGTCTATCATCGACTTCGCTTCTGCGGTGGAAAGCTCGTCATAGCGCTGGGCGTCCGATCCCGCATAGCAGTGGATGCATCTCAGATTGCAGGTGCGCGTGCAATTCCATACCACAATGGGCTTCTTGTCTGCCGAGAACTGCAGCAGATCGCTGGGAAGCTTCTTTGACTCGCGGTTGTAGCGCAGCACGTCGGACGCTTCCACGGCGCCGCAGTACAGCTTGGAGATGCCGATCATGTTACAGGTCCTTTCTCAAAACGGCCATCAGGCCGTCGATGGTGTAGGTCTCCGCCTCGGCGGTGGGACGGAGACCCCGTTCGGTCAGAGTGGCTGACGTGATGGGGCCGATGGAGAACAGCTTTGTGCCGTTGAGCAGGTCACGCGCTTCGCTTTCCGATCCACAGGCGTTCGCCAGCAACTCAACGCAGTTGCGCACCGTTGACGACGAGGTGAACGTCACGGCGTCAATGGCTCCCTTCTGCAGTTGGGCCGCGAATGCGCCCGCTTGGGCCGTGTCGTCCAAAACCGTGCGGTAGACCGCCACGACGTCGGTGACGGCACCGGCCTCGCGCAGCAGCTCAGGCAGGATCTCGCGTGCCTCCTCGGCGCGGGGGATGAGCACCCGCTTGCCATGGACGCCCGTGGCAATCAGGGCTGCGGCGGCCTCCTCGGCCACGTAGCGGTCGGGCATGAGGTCGGCGTGCAGGTGACGTCCCTCAAGGGCGGTGACGGTGGCGGGTCCGATTGCCGCGATGCGGGCCATGCCGAGCGCCCGTGCGTCAAGGCCGCGCGCATCGAGGTCGGCGAAGAAGGCATCGACGCCGTTTTTGCTGGTGAAGACGAGCCAATCATAGGAGGGTAGCTCGTCTATCGCCCGTGCGGCCCGCTCGGTCATGCCCAGGTGCTCGATGCGTATGGTGGGAAACTCAAACACGTCGGCGCCCTCGGCGGCCAACTGCGCCACGGTGTCCGACGCCTGCGTCGTGGCCCGGGTGACGGCGATGCGTTTCCCGTGCAGGGGGCGTCGCTCGAACCAGGCAAGCTCGTCGCGCAGCGCAACGACGTCACCCACCACGATGATGGCCGGTGCTTGGAAATCTGCCGAGCGCGCGTCATCTGCGGCCTGACTCAGGGTCGAGGCCAGCACCTCCTGCTGCGGAAGCGATCCCCAGCGCACGAGCGCCACGGGGGTTTCGGGGGCGCGCCCCGCCTCCATCAGGCGCGCGGTGATCAAGGGCAAGTTGCGAACGCCCATGTAGAAGCAGAGCGTGTCTGCTCCGTGGGCGAGATGCTCCCAATTGAGGGCGCTTCCCTCCTTCTCGGGCGTCTCGTGGCCGGTGACGAACGTGACGGAACTGGCCACGCCCCGGTGCGTGACGGGAATTCCCGCATAGGCGGGGGAGGCTACCCCAGCCGTCACGCCTGGCACCACCTCGAAGGGGATGCCCTCGCTCGCCAGGGCGAGCGCCTCTTCTCCGCCGCGACCGAACACGAAGGGGTCGCCGCCCTTCAGGCGCACGACCACCGCATGCTCGTCCTCGGTTGCCTTTTCGATCAGGCATGCGTTGATCTCGGCTTGGGTCACATGCTCGCTGAACCCCTTCTTTCCCACGAATATCAGTTGGGCTGTCGGGCGCGCCAGTTTCAGCAAGGCATCGTTTGCCAGGTGGTCGTAGACGACGACGTCCGCAGCTGCCAGCACGGTGTGGCCGCGCACGGTGATGAGGTCGGGATCGCCGGGACCGGCTCCCACCAGATAGACAGGGCTCGTTCTCATCGCATTGCCTCCAATATGTCGAGCGCTCCTTGCGACAGGAGCTCGTCTACGGCCTGCAGGGCCAGTTCACGTGAAGCTTCGGCGCGTCCAGTCAGGCTCGTCCGCGCGACGCGCGAGCCGTCGACGGAGCTCACGAAGGCGTCGAAGGAATACGCGCCCGCCTCCTCGCGCGCATAGGCTCCTAGGGGCACCTGACAGCCTCCCTCAAGAGCGCGCATGACGATCCGTTCCGCACCCACGTCTCTCAGCGTGTCATCGCAGGAGATGGCGGCCATCGTCTCGAGGACGTCCTCGTCCTCCTCGCGCGTTTCGATGCCGATGGCTCCCTGTCCCACGGCGGGCACCATGATGTCAGTGGGGAAGCGCTCTTCGATGCAGGAGCCCAGCGACATGCGTTCCACTCCGGCGACGGCCAGGACGGCGGCGTCGAACATGCCGTCCCTCACTTTTCCGATGCGCGTTTCCACGTTGCCGCGAATGTCGCAGAAGGCGATGTCGGGCCGCAGCACGCTCAGCTGCGCCGTCCTCCGCAGCGACCCGGTTGCCACGCGTGATCCCGCGGGCAGCTCGGCAAACGCGAGTCCCCTGAATCCAATCAGTGCATCGCGCGCATCGGCGCGCGGCAGCATGGCCGTTATGGCCAATCCTGCGGGCAGGACGGTGGGCACATCCTTCATGGAATGCACGCACAGATCAACTTCTCCTGCGAGCAAGGCTCGCTCGAGCTCTTTGGTGAACAGACCTTTTCCGCCCACTTTTGACAGTGCCACCTCAAGGTTCCTGTCGCCGCTCGTGCGGATGACCTTGATGTCGAATTCCCGTTCGGGGTGGCTGGCCTTCAACAGGCCGACCACATGGTTCGCCTGCCAGAGCGCAAGCGCGCTTCCGCGTGTTCCAACGGTCAGCTTGGCTTCTCTCATCGCTTCTCCGATTCGTCGAGGTTGAACAGGTCGCGCACGGCGCGTGCATAGCGGATCCCATCTGCGGTTCCCGCTCGTTCGCGCAACGTCTTGATGGGCGCGTGGAGCAACTTGTTCACCAGGGCGTTCGCCATGGCCTCGACGCTTTGCCGATCCTTTTCGTCAAGGCCCTTCGCATGCTTCATCAGCCGTGCGACCTCCGCGTCCCTGATCGAGTCGGCGTGTCGGCGCAGGGCCTGGATGGTGGGGGCGGCGTCGCATATCTCCAGCCAGTCGGCAAACTCGCGCACCTCGTCGCCCACCATGCTGGCGGCCTGCCGCGCTGCCAGTTCTCGTCCGACCTGGTTTTCCTGCACGATCGCTTCAAGGTCTTCCATTCCATAGAGGAACACGTCGTCGAGGCTCTCGCAGGCGGGGTCGATGTCGCGCGGCACGGCGATGTCTATCAACAGCATCGAGCGGCCCTTCCGCCGCGGCGCCCGCTTGAGTATCTGAGGAGTGATGAGATAGTGGGAGGCCGAGGTTGACGAGATCACGATATCGGCCAGTCCCAGGCATTCAACCAGGTCATCAAAGCGTGCGGCACGTCCGCCCAGTTCGCTCGCCAAGGCAAGCGCGCGGTCATAGGTGCGATTGGTCACGATGACCGAGCCCACGTTCTGCTCGGTCAGGTAGCGTGCCGTGAGCGTTCCCGTCTCCCCGGCGCCCAGCACGAGTACCGTGCGGCGTTCCATGTCCTCGAACACCCGCTTGGCCAGGTCGACGGCCACGGTGGACACGGACACGTGGCTCTTGCTGATCCCCGTTTCAGAACGCACTCCCTTGCCGACCCCGAGGGCTTGATGAAACAGGCGGTTCAGCACCTTTCCGGTGGCTCCGTTTTCCGATGCGGTGGCAAACGCTTTCCTCACCTGCCCGAGTATCTGCTGCTCTCCCAGCACGAGCGAATCGAGGGAACACACGACGTTGAACAGGTGGGTCGCCGCATCAAGGCCGTCGCCTGCGTACAGGTGGGGAACCAGCTCGTGCGCGCTCACGTTTTTGTAGCTGCTGATGAAGTTCGTCAGCAGGTCAAAGCCGCTTGCCTGGTTGCGGATCGAGGCATAGACCTCGGTGCGGTTGCAGGTTGACAGGATGACGGCTTCCTCGATGTCGGTGCATGTCAGCAGCGTTGCCAGGGCGTCCGGCAGGCTGGCATCGGAGAATCCCACCCGCTCGCGCATGTCGATCGAGGCCGTCTTGTGGTTCAGCCCCACAAACGCGACGCTCATGCCTGCTCCCCCTTGACGAGCGGGGCGATATAACGTTCGTAGGCGTCGTCGGCGGTGATGCCTTCGCCGGCTGCGACGCGCGTTTCCAGGTCGCTTGCCGCGCAGGCTTCGAACAGCGGCCGCCGTGCGTCCTCTCCTCCCGGCACGCGTGCCATGACCAGGCCGCGCAGCTCGCCGAGCAAAAGCAGGTAACGCTCCCAGTGGCTGCCGTAGGCGTCTGCTATCTCGCGCTTGATTCGCCGAGCTACGGTGGGGGCCGCTCCCGACGTCGATATGGCTATCTGCAGGGGTCCTCGGTCCACGATTGCAGGCACGATGAAGTCGCAGAGGTCGGGCACGTCGACGACGTTGACCAGGCAGTTGCATTCATGCGCCTCGGCATGGACCAGCGCATCGACGCGCGGCACGCCGCATGCGCACACGGCCAACCGGGCGCCCTCCAGGTCTCCCGGTTGGTAGTCTCGCGCCAGCCAGGACACCTTTCCCTTCGAGGCAAGCTGCGTAACGCGGTCGGTCGCCTGAGGCGCGACGACCGTCACCTGGGCACCATAGGAGAGAAGGGAATCCACCTTTCGCGCGGCCACGGGACCTGCCCCGATGACGACAACCGGTTGGTTCTCCAAGGTGATGAAGGCGGGGTAGCGACGTGTGGCGTAGTCTGCCATCTACATCACCGCCGTCGACGAGAGGGCGGCCAGTCCGATGGATGCGATGGCTGCGACGATGGAAAGCCAGGGCATGGTGCGCGAGGACAGCCGCCCCGGCGTCAGGTAGGTGTAGGCCAGGTACAGGCAGTATGTTGCGAACACCGCGATTGACAGGGTGATGCGGGGACCCAGATACCACAGGCTCCCTTCGCAACCCATGCCCACCATGGTGCCCCAGAGCACCAGGTAGCGCGTGAATCCCAGCAGCATGCCTGCCGTGAAGAACGGCAGGCCGACGCATACGGTCCTTCCGGCGATCTTCTTGAGCGCGCTCAGCGCGGGCATGCGCACGGTCAGGAACTTCGTGCTCTTTGCCTTGGCCAGATGGTGCTGATACAGCAGCATGCCCGAAGCCACCGCGCTGATGACGAAACACGCGATGGCGATGAAGAAGCAGGTGATGTGGACGACCAGAAGCGGCCAGTCGTGGAACACGCGGTTGTAGAGCACCGCGCCGTCCATGAACGCGTTCATCAGCTCCGCCACTATCATCATGAGCGCGACCACGGGCACAACGAAGGCGCCGTAGCCATAGGGTTTGTTGACGATGATCTCGAAGAACGTGAACGCGACGGCCAGAGTCCACGAAGCCAGCATGAGGACGTTGGGACCTTGCAGTAGCGTTCCCTGCGTCGAGGCAGAGGTGATGCCGATGGTGATCGACTGAATGAGCAGCGCGGCAAAGAAGCACACCTTCGCTCCAGCCGAGAACCTTCCGGTCTTGTGCCTCAGTTGATAGGCGGAAACGGCGGCCGAGCAGAGGTAGAGAACACCGCTGGCGATGGTCAGAAACACTAGGGGCATGGTACCTCGAATTCTCGTCTTGGCGGGACGCCGCGCACTCCCACTCGTGCGTGACGGACCCGTTCATCTGTGAAGCAGGCTACCGGAGGCGTCGGTCTCCGGGTATAGCTCTTTTGGGTTATTCTTTGCATTTATGCAGGTAAACGGAAGGTTCGGGAGGGTTGTTCGGGAGCCTGCGTCCTGGAGGGGCTAGGCGCTGCCCGGGTGGACCCCTAGGTTCAGGGAATTCGGAAATCGGGAGGGGATGTGCCGCTGCATGACTGGGCTCGTTCTGTCCATTTCGAGAGGGCCGTGCCGGGCTCTTGGACGACGAGGGGCTTTCCTGCCTAGCGGCTGCGTAAAATACCCTGTTCGAAGCCATATGACACAAGGGCGGCGCGGTTGGCGCACTCGGTCTTTGCCAGCATGTTCGCCAGATGGACCTTCACGGTCTGCTCGGACAGAGACAGTTTGGCGGATATCTCGCGGTTGGACAGCCCTCGGGCGATGTGGTAAAGAATCTGCTGCTCGCGCAACGTGAGCGCATTGTCGGTGCCCATTACCAATATCATGGCGCTTCCTCCCAAGCCGTCGCAGCCGTTGCCGCTTCATCCGCTTGCGCCACCTTGTGCATGCCGGGTGGTACGCGATCAGTGTATCATCGGTTTCCGCGCGCGTGAAAACGTACCCGGGAATGCCATATGCAGCCCTCCGGGAGGGTCGGGAGGGTTCTCCCGGGCGCATCTCTTTCCTCGTGCCCGCCGTGTGGCGCATTTTTGCTTTGGGCGCGTTCAACTTGATGTACACAAAAGGGAAACGTGGAGGAAACGCCGTTGTTTCTGAGATGTGAAATTCTCAGGCGACGTGCAAGACGGACATTTTTTCTAGTAGAATAAAAAAACGTTTGGAGAGCGGCTTCGAGCCTTGTCCGGGCGTTTTTTATTGTCAGGGACAAGACGTATCTCCACAGCATATGACGTACATGAGAAGGAGAACCATGGCCAAGCATATTTTCGTGACCGGAGGCGTTGTCTCGTCGCTCGGCAAGGGCATCACCGCAGCGTCGCTCGGGCATCTGCTCAAGGCGCGCGGATATAAGGTGACCATGCAGAAGATGGACCCGTATCTCAACGTCGATCCGGGCACGATGTCACCCTTCCAGCACGGTGAGGTGTTCGTGACCGATGACGGCCATGAGGGCGATCTTGACCTGGGCCACTATGAGCGTTTTATCGACGAGAGCCTCTCTCGCGAGTCGAATTTCACCCAAGGCTCCATCTACCAGGGGCTGATTGCGCGCGAGCGTCGCGGGGACTTCCTCGGCGGCACCGTCCAGGTCATCCCGCACGTGACCGAGGCCATCAAGGCGCGTCTGCGGCGCATCGCCGAGCAGTCCAATGCCGACATCGTCATCTCGGAGATCGGCGGGACCATCGGCGACATCGAGTCCCTTCCTTTCATTGAGGCCGCGCGCCAGTTCAAGAAGGAGAAGCCTCTCGGCGACGTGCTATTCGTGCATGTGACGCTGGTCCCTTACATCGCCGCGGCGCACGAGGTGAAAACCAAGCCGACCCAGCATTCGGTGAAGGAGCTGCGTTCCATCGGCGTGCAGCCTGACTTCATCGTCTGCCGAAGCGACCATGAGATATCGGACAAGGTGCGCGAGAAGATTGCGCTGTTCTGCGACGTGCGCCCCGAAGAAGTGCTGGCATGCACCGACTCCCCGTCCATCTATGAGGTTCCCATCGGCCTGTACGACCAGGAATTCGATGTGAAGGTGCTTGATCGGCTGAATCTGGAATCCCGCGAGATCGATCTTTCTCCCATGCGCTCGTTCCTGGCTGCCGCCGACAACTGCGAGCGGCAGGCCGACATCGCCATCGTGGGCAAGTATGTGAGCTTGCCCGATGCATATCTTTCGGTCATTGAGGCGCTGTGCCATGCGGGCGTGCACCACGGCTGCCACGTGAACGTGAGCTTGGTCGACGGCGAGGAGCTGAACGACGACAATGTTTCCGAGATGCTGGGGGACATGGACGGCATCCTGATACCCGGCGGGTTCGGGCAGCGTGCCTTTGAAGGAAAGATAGCGGCAGCTCGCTATGCGCGTGAGAACAACGTGCCTTTCCTGGGCATCTGTCTGGGATTGCAGGCGGCTGTGTGCGAATTCGCCCGCCACGTGGCCAACATGCCGGGAGCGACGTCGGCTGAATTCGAAGAAGATGCCGAGTTCCCCGTCATCGACCTCATGCCCGAGCAGGAGGACGTCGAGGACAAGGGAGGCACCATGCGTCTGGGTGCGTATCCGTGCAGGGTTTCTCCCGACACAAAGGCCTATGCGGCCTATGGCGAGGAAGTCATCTATGAGCGTCATCGCCATCGCTACGAGGTCAACAACGCTTATCGCGACAGGCTCCAGGAGGCAGGCTTGATTGTTTCGGGCATTTCCCCGAACGGCAGGCTGGTCGAGATGGTGGAGCTGGCGGGCCATCCGTGGTTCGTTGCGAGCCAGGGGCATCCTGAGTTCAAGAGCCGCCCGACCCGGCCGCATCCCCTGTTCCGCGACTTCGTGGGAGCCGCCATCGCGCGGCAGGGCTGATCCGGCGCGTTTCCCATGTCGGACGATGTGCAGCGGTCTCCCTTTGCCGATGAGGTGGGCGGAGGAAGACCGTCTTTTGAGGGGAGGGGCGCGTCCCCGCGCGGCCGGTCCGATCATGGAGGCGTCGTGGGCTTCCCTTCGGGAGATCTTCCTTCGCTCGTCACGGACTACCTGTCCTTTTTGCGCATTGAGCGGGGGAGCTCTCCTCTGACGGTTTCAGCCTACGCGGCGGACCTCAAGGATTATCTCCTGTTTCTCGGGAAGCAGGAGAGGGCCGACGCGGCCGACGTCGACCGTGCGGTGATTGTCAGATACGAGGCTGACCTTGTTGAGCGGGGTTATGCGACGTCGACCATCGACCGACATGTTTCGGTGCTCAAGGGCTTCCACCGGTTTCTCGTGCGTGAAGGGCAGGCGCGCTACAACCCCGCCGACACCCTGCAACTCCCCAAACCTCCTGAGCGGTTGCCCGATGTGCTGTCCATCTCTCAAATGGACGCCCTGCTGTCCGAGCCGGAGGACCGGCAGCCACGCGCGGTGCGTGACCACGCAATATTGGAGGTGCTGTACGGATGCGGGCTGCGCGTCAGCGAGTGCTCCGGGCTCGACCTGGGAGACTGCCTGCTTGACGAAGGATATCTGCGCATCGTGGGCAAAGGGAGCAAGGAGCGCATCGCTCCCATATCGGGCACGGCGCTTCATGCCCTTGGCGACTACCTCGAAGGCGCCCGGCTCGAATTGCTGAAGCCGTATGCCAAGAGGACCTCTGCCGTGTTTCTGAACGCCCGCGGCGGTCGGCTCACGCGTCAGAGCATCCACTCCCTCGTCGCTGGGGCGGGGTTGTCCATCGGCGTCGCCAACCTGCATCCCCACACGCTCCGGCATTCGTTTGCCACGCATATGCTTGAGGGAGGTGCCGACCTTCGCGTGATCCAAGAGATATTGGGACATTCCGACATTTCCACTACCCAGGTCTACACCCATGTCGACCGCTCCCACATTCGCGAGGAATATCTCAGCGCGCACCCGCGCGCGTAGACGGGGCTTGGTGGGGCCGTCAGCGCCTTGCATGCTCCGGGCCTGCTCTTGCTGCCGGCGCCGTGTCTTCTTCTGTCACCGCCGCTGGCCCTTCTCGGCTTGGCATGGTGCCCCGCACCCCACGTTTCATCGACGTCTGTCAAGGACGCGATCGAAAAAGACCCAGCAAAGTGCCGGCCTGCCCGCTGCGGGGAGAAGGGAGCAGCCGCGCATCCCGATGGGGCAGGGGAGGAAATGGTCACACATTCCGCATAATTGCCCCCACTTTGTCCCACGCCCTTTTCGCGATCCATATCTTGTACGCGTTTCCGCCCAAAAATCATCATGTGGTGTCACCGTTGAGGGCGCTTGCCTTGTGCAGGGTTACCGGAGGTTGAACGAGTGGTTTCAGCATGGCAAAAATGGGGCAAAATTGGGCAAAAATGTTGCGAAGTGGGGCTTAGTGGGATAGAATGTCGGACATTGGAAGGGCAAGCGAACGATGTGGAAAGGAAAGCATGGCCGAAGAAATCGACATCGTGGATCTCAACGGAGAATTCCGCCACAAAGTCGATGTCAAAGGCCGCGTGTCTCTGCCTGCAGCGTTTCGCAAAGTTCTTTCAACAGATCTTGTTGTTACTCCGAATCCGAAGGACGAATGCCTGTACGTTTTCGAGGCTCCCGAATTCAACAAATGGGTGGCCAAGGCGTTCGAGGACAAGTTCGGCAAGTACGACTCTTCGAATGATCTCCATGTCCGTCTTCGCCGCAAGCTCAAGTCGCGCGCGAAAGGGGTCGAGGTGGACGGTGCGGGGCGCATCATGCTCAGTGCCGACCAGCGCGATGCTGCGGACATTGGAAAAGAGGTCGTCGTCGTCGGCAACACGGGGTACTTCGAAGTCTGGGATGCAAAGCGTTACGATCAGGAAGACGGCGAGATCGACCTGAGCTTGCTGTTCGGCTGATTGGAAGGCGTGAGCACAGTGACAAACGAATATCGGCATATACCGGTCATGCTCGCCGAGTGCCTCGAATATCTCAAACTCGAAACGCGGCAAACGTTCGTGGATGCAACACTCGGCGGTGCAGGACATTCCTTTGAAGCGGCCAAACGGCTCGGACGTGAGGGCACGCTCATCGGCATCGATCAGGACGAGACGGCGCTTGCCGCCGCCCGTCGCAAGCTTGATACGCTGCCCGATGACGTGCGTCCCCGCATCGAGCTCGTGCGCAGCAACTTCGAAGGCATGGACCAGGCGCTCCTTGGCGTGGAGGTTCCCGGGGTCGATGGGGTTCTTTTCGACCTGGGAGTTTCCTCGGCACAGATTGACACGCCGTCTCGAGGCTTCTCCTTCAAGGAGAATGGCCCTCTTGATATGCGGATGGATCCGGGCAAACAGACCTTGAACGCAGCAGAGATCGTCAACACTTACAATGCAGCAGATCTCACTCGGATCATCCGTGCCTACTCGGACGAGAAGTGGGCGAGCCGTATCGCGGACTTTATCGTGAAGGCCCGTTCCGAAGCTCCGATCGAGACGAGCGAGCAGTTGGTCGACATCATCAAGGCGGCCATTCCCGCCTCGGCGCGGCGGACGGGGGGACATCCGGCAAAACGGACGTTCCAAGCCCTTCGTATCGAGGTGAACGGCGAACTGGACGCGCTCAAACGGGGGCTTGACGCCGCTCTCAGGTGGCTCAACCCGGGTGGGCGGCTGGTGGTGATGAGCTATCACTCGCTTGAGGACCGCATTGTGAAAGACCTGTTCTCATCGTATGCGGATCGATGCGTCTGTCCGCCTGACCTGCCTGTGTGCGCATGTGGTAGAAAGCCGATCGTCGACATTGTCACACGGAAGCCGGTGATACCGACTCCGGAGGAAGTGGAACGCAATCCCCGAGCCCGCAGTGCGAAGCTGCGCGTCGCGGAGAAACGCTGACCCTGTTGTTTCCCGGCCGTCCGCCTCGCGCGGGCCGCCGTGCAAAAGAAGAATACCGATGGTGCAACCGCCACACGAAGATGAAATGAAGAAAGGGGGTTGGACATGGGCGCGATGCCTGCATATTCCTATCCGTATCCAAAGCGCGCTCCCGAACGCGCACCGAGACCGCATGTTCGCGTCGTCCCGGGGCAAGTCACGCGCACCGCTCCGTCAGCCCTGCCTTCGAGCGTCATCTCCGTCGCGAAGGTCGCGGCCGTCGTGCTCGTGGTGGTGGCCCTTGTCGCCATTGCGCGCGTTGCCTTGATGTCGGCCGCCGTTTCGGCCTCGATCGAGTCCCAAACCCTTTCGAGCAGCATCGATTCAGCCCGTTCTGCGGGCAGTGATTTGGAGGTCATGCAGAGCCTCCTGTCAAATCCGACGCGCGTCAAGGCCGAGGCGAATGGCCTGAAAATGGCTGCTCCCGAATCGGTGACAACGATCAGCCTCGACAAGGACGTCGTCGCGGCCAACGACGACGGCAGCCTGTCGCTGTCAAAGAGCGTCGCACTCGCAGCAGGCGCCGGAGCATAAGCGTGGCGGATCAGTCCCACGCGCCACGGGACGGGCGCCGCGCGCGCTCATCCCGCACGCCTTCGCGCGCCAGTCGCGGCTCCGCCGCTGCATCGAGCAGCGTTGGTTCCCCCTTGAGGGAGGCCCTCGACTCCAACCGCGCGTTCGTTCCCCTTCTCATATTTGCAGCCATAGCTCTCCTGTTTCTCGCTCGCTTGGTGTTTCTCCAAGTCATTGTGGCTCCCGACTATTCTGCCCAGGCTCAGCAAGCGCGCACGGTGGGCTTTGACGTCGAGCCGCGGCGGGGGACCATCTACGACCGCAACGGCACGGTGCTTGCCACCAGCGTCGAGGCGACCACCATCTACGCGAACCCTTCCGAGGTCGAGGATGCCCGGGACACGGCGCTCAAGCTGGCGGACGTGCTTGGGGGCAGTGCAGACGACTACGAGGGCGCCCTCGAATCGTCCGACTCTTCGTTTGCCTTCGTCAAGCGCAAGGCGGATGTCGCCGATGCCGAAAAGGTGAAGGAGCTCGGGCTCGACGGAATCTATTTCATCTCCGACACGAAGCGGATCTACCCCAACAAGCAGATAGGCGCGCAGATCATCGGTCTCACCGACGTGGACGGCAACGGCCTTTCTGGGCTTGAGGCATACTATGACGACATACTGAGCGGCCAGGCTGGCCGCTACGAGGCCGAGCGCGGCAGGGACGGCACGCCCATTCCCGGCGGCGTGCACGAGGAGCGGGCTGCCGTCGATGGGCAGGACATCATCATTTCCATCGACATCGAGCTGCAGCAGTATCTGGAGACGCGCCTGCAGGAGGGCGTGAGCGGCCTGAACGCGACGGGAGGCTCGTCGGTCGTCATGGACGGCGGCACGGGCGAGATATACGCGGCGGCATCCCTGCCGCTGCTCAACCCCGACGACCGCGACAACATCGAGGCGGGGGCGACCGAGCTCAAGGCCGTGACGGACCTGTTCGAGCCGGGCTCGATCTTCAAGACGGTGTCCGCCATGTCCGTCCTGGAGGCAGGCACCATGACGCCTGACACCCAGCTGTTCTGTCCTGCGACGCTCACGGCTGACGGCTACACCATCTCAGACGCGCACGAGCGCGGCGATGCCTGGTACACGTTGCGCCAGATCCTCGATCAATCGTCCAACATCGGCATATCGCTGGCAACCGAGAACGCCACCGTGGGGGACGTGTCGGGATTCCAGAACCTCTACAACAAGATATTGGAATACAACCTGCATGAGAAGACCGGCGTGGACTATCCCGGCGAGGGCGAGGCCGGCACGGACGTACTGGGCTACATGACGCCCTTCGCTAACCTGAGCAAAGTCGGCGCTTACAACGTGAGCTTCGGCCAGGGCATCTCGGTCACGCCGCTGCAGATGACGCGTTTCTACGGAGCCTTGGTGAACGATGGCGTGGAATGCGTTCCCCATTTCCTGATCAGCGAGCCCCAGAGCGGCCAGGTGGCCGAATACGGCACGGAGGACGTCGTCGACGATAAGGCGGCCATCTCCGACATCACCGGGATGCTGAAGACGGTCGTCACCGAGGGAACCGGCAAGGCGGCCGCCATCGACGGCTTCTCGGTCGCGGGCAAAACCAGCACGGCAGAGATCTATGACGAGGAAAACGGTGGATACCGGAAGGGCGTGTACAACCTGTGCTTCACGGGCTTTCTCGCTGATTCGTCAAGCCAATTGGTTTGTTTTGTGGGTGCCAACGAGGTTCCCGGCGACGGTGTGGTCACCCCGATATTTAGGGATATAATGTCAACAGCCATCGACCGTTTCAAGATCACATCCGAGTGAGGACACGCTATGGGGAAGACCTGCATCGACCTGTTCGCGGGAATAGACTGCACCGTTATCGGCAATGCCGATGAAGAGGTGGGCGGCATCGCCTACCGCAGTGACCGCGTGCAGCCGGGCGATGCGTTCTTCTGCATTGTCGGCCTGACGACGGACGGTCATTCGTTTGCTCAGGACGCCATCGACCACGGCGCGAAGGTGCTGGTGGTCGAACGCAAAGTGTACCTTGCCGATGCGACTGACGTGACCGAGGTCGTGGTGAAGGACACGCGCAAGGCCATGGCCTCCGCCGCGGCGAACTTCTACGACCATCCTTCCAAAGACATCTCCCTCGTGGGTATCACCGGCACGAACGGCAAGACCACGACCACCTATCTGGTGGAGCATATCGCTCGCGTCGCGGGCAAGCGCACCGGGGTGATCGGCACGGTGGGAATCCGCGTGGGCGATGCTCAGCAGAAGTCGGCGCGCACGACGCCCGAGTCGCCTGACTTGCAGCGAATGTTTGCCCTCATGCGTGACGAACGCTGTGAGGTTGTTGCCATGGAAGTCAGCTCGCACGCGCTCGACCTGGAACGCACCTGGGGCACGACGTTTTCCGTGACGGCGTTCTCAAATCTCACGCAGGACCATTTGGACTACCACCACACCTTTGAGGCTTACTTTGAAGCGAAGGCGCGCCTGTTCTCTTGCGACTATCCGGGAAAACGCGTCATCTGCATCGATGACAAATGGGGGAAGGAACTCCTCCGTCGCTGCTCCTCAGCGGGGGACAACGTCGTGACGACGGGCTTCGATCCTTCCGCGCAGATACATCCCATCGACGTGTCCTATGCGCCCACCCACACGACCGTCGAACTGGACGTTCGTGGGGCGCGGTGCCGCTTTGACTATCCTCTCGTCGGCAAGTTCAACGTGGAAAACGTCATGTGCGCGTTCGGCATTGGCCTGCAGCTTGGCTACCCGACCGAGGTCATCGTGCAGGCGCTGGAGGAAGCCCCGCAGATTCCGGGTCGCTTGGAGCGCGTGAACGTCGCACAGGGTGGGGGCGTGTCCGTGTTTGTGGACTATGCCCACACGCCCGACGCCCTGGAAAAGGCGCTCGCGTCGATCATGGCCATCACGCCCGGCCACACGATATGCGTGTTCGGGTGCGGAGGCGACCGCGACGCGTCGAAGCGCTCCATCATGGGCAAGGCCGCGCTCGCTGCCGACTATGCCATCGTGACGTCGGACAATCCCCGTCACGAGGATCCGCTTGCCATCATCGAAGACATCGTTTCGGGAATGGGATCGGGTGAGGGACGGTTTGAGGTCGAGGCCGATCGGCGCCAAGCCATCGCCCATGCGCTCGCGCGTGCCCAGGCGGGAGACTCGGTGCTCATCGCGGGCAAGGGCCATGAGGACTATCAGCTCGTCGGCGACGAGGTTCGCTCGTTCGACGACCGCGTCGTGGCGGCCGAGGAGCTTGAGAAGCGCTTTTCCGGCGTCGCCTGTCCGGGCGGCGAAGCCTAGATGCGCCTGAACATCAAACAGATAGCCGCTTGCACGGGTGGCTGCCTTGTGGTCGAGCCCGTCGATGCCCGCGTGATCGCAACGGGCCTCACCTGGGATTCCCGCGACGTCAAGCAGGGGGACGTATATGTTGCCCTGCCGGGAGAGCGCGTCGACGGGCATGACTACATTGCGGCCGCGTTGCGCGCGGGTGCAACGGCGGCTGTCGTCATGCAACCGCTTGACGAGCCCACGCGCCTGCTCGCCTGTGAGCTGGGGGCAGCGGTCATCGAGGTGCCTGACTCGCGGGGCGCCATCACGGACATCGCCCGTTTGTGGCGGGGCTTCCTGAAGGGCCGTGTCATCGCTCTCACGGGGTCAACCGGAAAAACCACCACCAAGAACCTGGTGCGTGACGTCCTGTCAAGCTCCCTGAGCGTGGTTGCCACCAAGGGGAACCAGAACAACGAACTGGGCGTTCCTCGGACCATTCTGTCCGCGGAACCCGAGACGCAGGCCGTCATCGTGGAAATGGGCATGCGCGGCTCCGGCCAGATAGCATCGCTCTGCGATCTCGTTCGTCCCGATTGGGGCATCGTGGTCAATGTGGGCGAGAGCCATATCGAGCTTCTCGGCAGCAGGGAGAACATCGCGCGCGCCAAGGCGGAACTCCTGTGCGCCCTGCCGGAAGGCACCGGGCGCGCGTTCGTGAACGCCGCCGATGACTTTTCCTCGTTTGTGTGCGATCGGGCTCGTCTCGACGCCCGCCGCGTGGAAACCGTGCTGTTTGACGGTTCCCCCTCTGCCGTCACGCGTCGGGAGGAATCCGATGCTTCCGACCGGGCGCGGCCGGCGGTCTGGGCGGAAGGCGTCGCGCTTGACGAACAGGGTCGCCCGCAGTTTGATCTGCATGCCTCTGGCTTCTCTCCGTCGGCGGGCGAGGGGCTTTCCGCCGATGCCGCCGAGGAGGCGGTTTCCTGCTCGCTCAACCTGCGCGGCGTGCACAACGTTGCCAACGCCTGCGCCGCTGCAGCCGTCGGCCGGGCGTGTGGCCTCTCGCTCGCCGCCATCGCCGAGGCCTTGGCAGCAGCTGAGCCCGAGAGCGGCCGTCAGGAGGTGCTGTCCGCCCGTGGGGGATTTACTGTGGTGAACGATGCCTACAATGCGAATCCCGATTCCATGAGGGCGGCGCTTGCCACCTTGTGCGCGCTGGATGTGCCGGGCCGCCATATCGCCGTGCTTGGCGACATGGGAGAGCTTGGCGAGTGTGCGGAGGCCTGCCATGAGGGCATCGGACGATTGGCCGCAACGCTGCCGATCGATCGGATGGTCTGCGTGGGAGACCTGTCCTCATACATCGCCGATGCCGCAGAGCAGGCGGGCATGGACCCCCTGCGCATCGTGCGGGCGGCGACATTGTCTGACGTTCTGGGCGAATTGGACACGTGCGTCGAGCCTGGCGACGCGGTGTTGGTGAAGGCATCCCGTTTCATGGGACTCGAACGCGTGGTCGAAGGACTGATTAACTGACATGTTTGCACTCTTCTCACATTATCCGACGTTTTTGGTGTTTCTGGCCATCGTGCTGGCCATGGTGATCACGATGGTCCTGACTCCGCTTTGGATCAAGTTCCTCAAGTCAAGCCACATCGGGCAACAGGTTCGCGCAGATGGTCCGCAGAGCCATCTGGTCAAGCAGGGCACGCCCACCATGGGCGGCGTCGTCATGCTTGCCGCGGTGGTCGTCACGGCCCTGCTGGTCGCCATGCCGACCCCCGAGACGTTTCTGCTGTTGGGTGCAACGCTGCTAACGGGGCTCCTCGGCCTTGTCGACGACGGCTCCAAGGTGGTCAAGGAGCGCTCGCTCGGCCTAACTCCGAAGATGAAGCTCATCGGCCAATTCGCCATCGCCACGGCGTTCATCCTGGTGGCCGTGAACTGGATTGGCATTGCGCCCACCGTGGAGATACCCTTCATATACACGTTCGATCTCGGCATCCTGACCACGGTCATTCCCGTGGGGGACGGCATCCAGGTGCCGTGGCTGTATCTCATCCTCATGGACATCCTTCTGGTGGGCATGTGCAACGCCGTCAACCTCACCGACGGCTTGGACGGTTTGGCCGCGGGCACCATCATGATCGTCATGATTGTCATGGCCGCCATCGCCTATCGTTCCGACATGCTGGAGCCTGCCATCTTTGCCGCGGCGCTCGCGGGGGCATGCATCGGGTTCCTCTGGTTCAACTCGTTTCCTGCTGACATCTTCATGGGCGACACGGGATCGCTCGCGCTCGGGATGGCGTTGGGATGCCTGGCCATCCTCACCAAGGCCGAGTTCGTCTCCCTCATCATCGGCGGCCTGTTCGTGGCAGAGGCGCTGTCCGTCATGATCCAGGTCCTCTATTACAAGAAGACAAAGAAGCGCATCTTCCTCATGGCCCCCCTGCATCATCACTTCGAGAAGAAGGGGTGGAGCGAGACCAAGGTGGTCGTGCGGTTCTGGATCATCTCGGGCGTGCTGGCCGCCACGGGCTTTTCCATCTACTTTGCCGAAACACTTATGGCGGTGGCGTAGCCATGGGCGAGGGCCATCTGATGCCGGGGAAAAAGCACGCGCCGGCCCGCATGGGTC
Source organism: Actinomycetes bacterium (assembly GCA_023429565.1). Taxonomy (GTDB): domain Bacteria; phylum Actinomycetota; class Coriobacteriia; order Coriobacteriales; family Eggerthellaceae; genus JAEWQO01. Next base: position 33,761 of record JAEZDJ010000112.1, on the reverse strand, counting down.
GCGTGCTCGTTCTGGGGTTGGGGAAGAGCGGGCGCGCAACGGCGGCGTATGTGGGCGCGCTTCTGGGCGACCGCGTTGAGTCCCTGACGATTGCAGCGGGTGCCCGCACGCCTGAGGCTCTGTCCTTCCTGGAGGATTTGGAGACCCCGGTTCCCGTTCGGACGCTGTTCGATTGCGAACGGGTCGACGGGTCGTTTGACCTCTGCATCGCCAGCCCGGGCATCCCCTCCGCTTCTCCGCTGTATCAAAGTGCGGCCGCAGCCAGCGCCGAGATGGTCGGCGAGGTGGAGTTTGCTTGGCGGGAAAGCGCCAGCTTGTCAAAATGGGTGGCCGTCACGGGCACGAACGGCAAGACCACCGTCACCTCCCTCGTCGCCCATCTGCTGACGTGCGGAGGGGTGGACGCGAAGGCGGTCGGCAACATCGGGGACACCTGCATCCAGGCGGTTGCCGGCGACGCTCCGGACGTCTATGTCGCGGAAGTGTCGTCGTACCAGTTGGCTTCGACCGTTCGGTTTGCGCCTGACGTTGCCGTCCTGCTGAACATCACGCCCGACCATCTGCACTGGCATCAGACGTTCGAGGCGTATCGTGCCGCCAAGCTGCGTGTGCTGGCGCACCTGGTCGACGTGCCTGATGCCGTGGCCGTCTTGGACGCCACGGATGACGAGGTGCGCGCCGAGATTCGCCGCCTGCGCGCCCAGAGCGAGGCGGAGCGCGGTTTCTCGTATGTGCCCGTGGGCACGAAGGCGGGGCTCTCGTGCGACATGCGCGTTGCGTGCGGCAGCGAGAACGCGGCGTTCGAGGATGCCGCCGGCGTGCTGCATGTTGCGTTGCGCGGGGTCGAGCACCGCTTGGGCTCATCTGGCGATCTGCTTATCAAGGGGTCGCATAACCGGGGAAACGCGCTGGCCGCGGCGGCGGCGGCCCTCTCTTTGGGAATCGAGGACGAGGATGTCGCGCGGGGTTTGCGCACCTTTGCGCCGCTTGAGCACCGCATCGAGCCCTGCGGGAGCGTGCGTGGCATCGCCTGCTACAACGACTCGAAGGCCACCAACGTCGATGCCACGTTGAAGGCGCTTGCCGCGTTTCCTGAAACGCGGCCTGTCGTGCTGCTCGGCGGCGACGACAAGGGAACCGACCTTGCGCCCCTCGTGGAAGCCGCCCACCATCACACGCGCGCCTGCGTCTGCTTCGGCGCGGCGGCATCTCGCTTCTTCTCCGCCTTTGACGCCGCCTCCCCCGATGCTCCCGACGGATTCCTCCTGCGCCGTGCGGCCCACCTTGAGGACGCTCTTGACGAGGCGCTGTCTCTCGCTCGCCCGGGAGAGGTGCTGTTGCTGTCGCCCGCATGCGCCTCGTTTGACGAGTTCGGCTCGTTCGAGGAGCGGGGCAGCGCATTCAAGGCGCTCGTTGCGGCCCGTGTCGCGACGCTGGGCGCATAAAAGGCCGCCATGACACGAGTGAAACGAGACAAGCGGGAAGTGCCCGCCTCCATCATGGGCCCGCGGCTCATCCTGCTGCTGTGCGTGCTCACGTTGACGCTCATCGGCTTCGTGATGATCTATTCCGCCTCGTCGGTCTCGGCCCTGTCCGAGGGGGAGAATCCTCTCAGCTACCTGATGGACCAGGTCAAATTTGCCGTCATCGGCGTGGTGTGCGCTCTGGTCCTGTGGAAGGTGCTGCCTTACTCCTTTTGGGAGGGGCCGGCCATCTGGGTCATCTGGGGTTTGGCCGTCGCGCTGCTTGCCCTCACCGCTGTTGTCGGGACCGCCGCCTTGGGCGCTCAGCGCTGGCTGCAGCTCGGGCCGATCGGCCTGCAGCCCTCAGAGTTCGCGAAGATTGCGTTCGTCCTCATGGCCGCACGCATCTTGAATAACTACCGGGCGGGTTCGCTGTCGGTCCGCGACCTGATCGTGCAGGTGAGCCTTCTTATCCTCGTGCCCATCATGTTCCTGTACAAGACGCAGTCCGACCTGGGCACGACGCTCATCTGCTTCGTCGGGATCTTGGCTGTCATGTGGCTGGGCGAGGTCCCGATGCGCGTCATCCTGATCACGCTGGGTGTCGGCCTCGTGTTCGCGGTGTTGGCAACGGTGCTCACGGGCTATCGCTCGGATCGCTTCGTGTACCTCGATCCGTGGGGCGACGGAGAGAACGGCTACGGCAAGGGCTATCAGATCATCCACTCGTACTACGCCTTCTCCGAAGGCGGGCTGTTCGGTGTGGGTTTGGGGAACTCTCGCGAGAAGTTCCTCTATCTTCCCGAGGCGGAGACGGACTTTATCTTCGCCATCATTGGCGAAGAGCTGGGACTGGTGGGCGCGCTGCTCATCGTTGCCCTGTTCATGCTCATCCTGTATGCTGGCATGCGCATCGCGCGCTCGGCTCCCGACAGCTTCGGCGCCATGGTGGCCGGGGGATGCACCATCATGATCGTGTTCCAGGCATTCCTCAACATCGGCTGCGTGATCGGGGTGCTGCCCACCACGGGGAAGCCCCTTCCGTTCGTCTCGTCGGGCGGGTCGTCGCTCATCGCCACGTTCATCATGGTGGGTTTGGTGCTGTCGGTTTCGAGCGGTGCCGGGTCGCCGACCATTTACGACCGCCGTCGGGCAGATCTTCGCGTCGTGCGGGCCGAGGTTCCGAACCGCCAGAAAGACCGTTCGGAAGATCGGCGGACGTCGTCGCGAAAGGAACGCTCTCACGCCAGCTCGTCTCGATCGGCTGCAGACGGCTCGCGTTCTGCGCGTCGCAACGCCCCGCGCGATTCGTCACGCCAAGGCAGGAGGTAGCATCATGCTTGTCGTCCTTTCCGGCGGGGGAACCGCCGGACACATCAATCCGGCCCTTGCCCTTGCGGACGTGCTGCAGGACCGCGGTTGCGAGGTTCGCTTCGCCGGCACGCCGACCGGCGTGGAGGCGCGGCTCGTGAAGGAAGCGGGCATCCCCTTCATGCCTTTCGAAGCGGCCGGGTTCAACCGCAGCCATCCCTCGTCCATCGTGAGGGCGTTGAGGCTCATGGGGGCCAGCACCGGCAAGGCAAAGAAGTGGTTCGACGACGTCAAGCCGGACGTGGTCGTGGGCTTTGGCGGATATGTGTCCGTTCCCGTGGGACGTGCTGCGGAGACCCGGGGGATTCCCCTGGTCATTCACGAACAGAACTCGGTCATGGGTTTGGCGAACAGGCAGCTGGCAAAGAAGGCCGCCGCCGTGTGCCTGACCTATCGCCAAGCTGCAGATCCCCTTGCCGACAAGAGCCGGGTGACGGTCACGGGAAACCCCGTCAGGGCCTCGATCCTTTCGGCGACAAGGGCTGAAGGCCGTGTGCGCTTCGACGTTCCCGAGGACGCGCGCATGCTGTTGGTTACGGGAGGGAGCCTCGGCGCGCGGCATCTCAATTTGGCCGTCGCCGGGCTCAAGGACTCCCTGCTGGCACATGATGACCTCCATGTCCTGCATGTGGTGGGTCCCAAGGAGCTTGACGTCACGGCAGACAGGCTTTCCCTTTCGCCTGAAGAGGCCAAGCGGTGGAAACTCCTGGGTTACACCAACCACATGGGCGAGGCGATGGCCGCCGCCGACGCGGTCATCTCGCGCGCGGGGGCCACCTCGCTCGCCGAGATATCGGCGTTGGCCGTGCCTGCCCTGCTCGTGCCTTTCCCGTATGCCACGGAGGACCATCAGACGACGAATGCGCGGGCGTGCGTCGAGGCGGGCGCTGCTTCCATGATCGCGGATGCCGACCTCGACTCCCCTGAGTTTTCTCGCCTCGTTGTTTCCTTGGTCGAAGATGCGGGGATGAGGGAGCGCATGCGTGAGGCCGCTAGTCTTCAGGCCACTGGCGATGCGGCAGGCAAATTGGCAGATGTTGTGATGGCGGCGGCTCGGTAGCGGTCGACAAGCTACCATGGTAGACGAACGATTTCGAGACGGCGACGTGCGCCGAGCGACGGTGGCATGCGCCACGTGCCGCGCGGGCGTTGGCACAGGGAAGAACATGGACAACACAAGCATACAGACGATTCACTTCATCGGCATCGGCGGCGTCGGCATGAGCGGCATTGCTCGCGTTGCCTTTGACCAGGGAATGCGGGTGACGGGCTCCGACCTGAAGGAGAGCCGTTACACCAAACAGCTCAAGGCGGCTGGCATCGAGGTGCACATCGGCCACGATCCGGCCAACATTCCCGACGGGAATCCGACCGTCGTGGTGTCCACCGCCATCCTGGAAAACAATCCCGAACTCGTGGCTGCGAGGACGCGCGGGCTTGCCATTTGGCATCGGGCAAAGATGTTGGCGGCGTTGGGAGAGGGCTTGGAGACGCTTGCCGTGGCGGGCACGCACGGCAAGACCACGACCTCGTCCATGTTGGCTAGCGTGCTCGACGCGCTGGGCGATGACCCCACGTTCCTTATCGGTGGCATCGTCCGCGCCTATGGCACCAATGCGCATTCGGGGCATGGTCGCCACTATGTGGTGGAGGCGGACGAGAGCGACAAGTCGTTCATGTGCCTCTCTCCCCATGCCATGCTGGTCACCAACATCGAGGCGGACCATCTGGACCACTACCGCGATCTCGATGAAATATACGAGAAGTTTGCCGCCTTCATCGGCTCCGTGCCTGACGAGCAGGGTCTGGCCGTCGTCTGTGGCGAGGACGACATGCTGGTCACCATAGCCCGGGCAACCGGCCGTCGTGTGCTCACCTATGGGTTCGGTGCGGGTTTTGACATCTGCGTGGGGGATTACGAGCCACGCGGCATCGGCAGCGACTTCACCCTGAGCCTTCCCGGAGGCCGCTCGGTCGCCGGGCATATCCGGCAGAGTCCGGGCCGCCACAATGTGCTGAACGCGGCCGGCGTCATCGGCCTTGCCGACGCGTTGGGCTATGACGCGCAGGCCGCCTCTGACGCGCTGGCGTCATTCGCGGGCGTGCGTCGACGGTTTGACCTTGTGGGGGAGGTGTCGGGTGTGACGGTCGTCGACGACTACGCGCATCATCCGACGGAGATAGCGGCCACCATCGAGGCGGCGTCGAAACTGGGATATCGCCATGTGCATGTGCTGTTCCAGCCGCATCGCTATTCCCGCGCGCCACTGTTCACCGAAGTGCTTCATGATGAATTCGGGCGCGCGTTCGACGACGCCGACACCGTCACGTTCATGGACGTGTATCCGGCGGGCGAAGCCCCCGTGCCCGGCGTGAGCGGGAAGACGTTCCTGAACGTGGTGCTTGATCATGCGGGCCATCCTCAGGCGGCCTACGTTCCCCATCGGATCGAAGTCGTTCCCTATCTGGCATCGAAGGTCGCAGCCGGGGATCTGGTCCTGACCATGGGCGCCGGTGACGTGACGGCTATCGGCCCTCAGCTGGTCGACGCGCTGTCGGCTGGCGATGCCCGCCCGGTGCGCCCATGACGGCACGCCACACATCGGCGCTGGAGGCGCTGCTCGTCGACGACCGGTTCGACGGCGACGTCTATCCCTCGGAACCCCTGTCGCGGCACACCATGTACCGCATAGGAGGTCCGGCGCGCTTTTTCGTGCAGGTCGCGTCTATCGGCGCGCTCGGAAGGCTCATCGACGTCTGCGAGGAAACGGCTGTGCCCTGGGTCGTCATCGGCCGCGGCAGCAACCTGCTCGTGGCCGATGAGGGATTTCCCGGCGTGGCCATCACGCTCGGCCGCGACTTCCGCTCGTGTCGTTTCGACGAGGCCACCAACCGCTTCTGCGTGGGGGCCGGCGTACCCCTGTCCTCGGTGGTGCAGGAGGCGTTTCGCCGATCGCTTGCAGGGCTTGAGTTCGCCGTCGGCACTCCTGGCACCATCGGCGGCGCACTGTGCATGAATGCGGGATCCCGGGATGAGTGGATCGGGTCTCGCGTCGCCTCGGTGACATCGCTGGTGCCGGAGAAGGGCCTGGTCCGCCGTGCCGGCGACGAGGTCGCATGGGGCTATCGCTCGTCCTCGTTCGCCCCCGACGAAGTGCTGCTCGAATGCGAGCTTTCGGTAGAGCCGGCCGACCCGTTCTTCATTCGCGGTAAGATGGAGGCGTCGCACACGCGGCGCAAGAAGTCGCAGCCCCTCACCTGTCCCTCGTGCGGGAGCGTGTTCAAAAACCCCGAGGGCGCGTCGGCTGGGGCGCTGGTGGAGGCCGTTGGCCTGAAGGGACATGCGATCGGCGGTGCGCAGGTGTCGGACGTGCATGCGAACTTCATTGTGAACACGGGCGATGCAAAGGCGCGCGATGTGATGGACCTCATCGACCTCATCAAGACGAAGGTGTACGAGACGTATGGCATCGAATTACAACCGGAAGTCCGCTTCCTCGGGTTCGCGTAAGCCCTCGGGGCGCACGCGCGGAAACGTCGGCTCTGGTTCCGGCGTGCCGCGTCAGCAATCCGGAGCGACTCGCACGCCCTCATCGCAACGTTGGGGGACCGCAAGGCCCTCGGGGTCATATCGTGCCATACCGGGCGGTCGTCTTTCGGGTGGCAGAGACACCCGTTCTTCCCAGCCTGCACCCCGCCTCACGTCCGTGCGGGTGGGGGACCTCGACCGTGCTGAACGGCGTGCCCGGACGCAGAAGGCGTACCGGGGCTATGTTGCCCGCATCTTGATTGCCCTCTCGCTGGTCGGGGTCTTGGCGATAGCTGGCGTCGTTGCCTATAACTCCAGCCTGTTCACCATCGAGAGCGTGTCGGTCACGGGCGTCGAGCATCTGACGACGGCGGAGATGTCGGCACTGGCCGAGGTGCCTGCGGGCACGACGCTTCTGCGCGTGGATGCTTCGGGCATCAAAAACCGTCTGCTCAAGAACGCATGGGTTGCCGACGTGTCGGTGAACCGCGTGTTTCCCAACACGTTGGAGCTGGCCGTGACGGAGCGGTCCATCGAAGCCGTCGTGTCCATATCTTCCGCAACCGACCAGACGTCGCAGGATTGGGCCATCGCGTCCGACGGCATGTGGCTCATGCCCATTCCCGATCAAAACTCCGAACAGGGAAAGCGAACGAGCCGGCAGATTTATGAGGATGCCCAGAATGCGTTGCGCATCACCGACGTTCCCTATGACACGAAGCCTGAGATCGGGACCTATTGCGCCGACTCGAACGTCAACAACGCGCTTTCCATCGTGTCGGGCCTGACCACGGATCTGGCCGGACAGGTCAAGACGGTGGCTGCCACTGATTCCGAGTCAACCACGCTCACGCTGCAGAACAACACGGAGATCGTGTTCGGCACGGCCAGCGACATTCGCGACAAGGAACGCGTCTGCAACGAGATCATGGAACAGCACCCGGACGTCTACTACATCAACGTCAGAACCGTCGACCGTCCGACCTGGAGGTCGCTGTAAGTTATCTGTGAACATGAAAGTTTCATTACCGCAGCGTAATTTGCAAATGGGTAAGCTTCGTGTACAATAACCCCACGTGAACTGTACCCACGATACAGGAAATGCAGCATGCTGAAACGCAGCAGGTGCGGAGGATACAATGCCAAACAACATAGGTTCCGATCATCTGGCGGTCATTAAGGTCGTCGGCGTCGGAGGTGGCGGCACGAACGCCGTCAATCGCATGGTCGAAGCGGGCGTGCAGGGCGTCGAATTCATCGCCGTCAACACCGATCGCCAGGCTTTGCTCATGTCGGATGCCGACAAGACGATCCACATTGGCGAAGAACTGACACGTGGCCTGGGCGCGGGCGCGAATCCCGAGGTGGGATGCCAAGCAGCCGAGGAGAGCCGCGCGGAAATCCGCGAGGCGCTCGCAGAGGCGGACATGGTGTTCGTCACGGCGGGAGAAGGCGGCGGAACCGGAACGGGGGCAGCCCCGATCATCGCGGAGATCGCGCGCGAGGAGATCGGAGCTTTGACGGTCGGCGTGGTGACCAAGCCGTTCTCGTTTGAGGGACGCACCCGTCGCAACCAAGCGGAGCAGGGCGTCGACTTGCTCTCGCAGAAGGTCGACACCCTCATCGTCATCCCGAACGATCGCCTGTTGGAGATCGTCGACAAGAAGACCAGCATGCTTGACGCCTTCCGCATAGCCGACGACACGTTGCGCCAGGGCATCCAGGGAGTCACGGACCTCATCACCATTCCGGGCCTCATCAACTTGGACTTCGCCGACATCCGCACCGTCATGAAAGATGCCGGCACGGCCATGATGGGCATCGGCATCGCCTCCGGCGAGAACCGCGCCCTCGACGCGGCCCAGCAGGCGACGAACTCGAATTTGCTCGAGACGTCCATCGCGGGCGCCTCGCGTGTGCTGTTCTCCATCGCAGGCGGTCCGGACCTCACGCTCACCGAGGTGGATGCGGCAGCCCGCACCGTCGAGGCCTGCGCCGACGAGAACGCCAACATCATCTATGGACAGATCGTCGATGACGGCATGGGCGACCAGGTTCGCATCACGGTCATCGCGACCGGTTTCAAAGTGGCTGCGCCGCAGCAGTCTTCCATGGACTTCTCTGCCCGCAAGGACCTGTTTGCCTCGACGGAGCAGCAGGCGTCGAACGTGCAGCCAAGTCCTTCCGTGTCGTTTTCCACGACGCCGAATTCCGGACGCTTCGCGGATGAGGACTACATTCCAGATTTCCTGAAGCGCCAGCGCTGAGAGCGGCCGCACCCATGGCCGTGACCAAGGGATTGCCGGAACCTGACGTGAACGCGCGCCTTTTTGGCGCGCGTCGCATTCCTGCGCTCACCGATGACGGGCTGTTCGAGGCTGTGGGCGTGCGCATAGCGTTTTCGGGACGCGAAGGCGGCGTGAGCGATCCTCCCTACGATTCGCTCAACCTCGGCAGCCACGTCGGCGACGATCCTTCCCGGGTCCGGGAAAACCGACTGATGCTGCTCGAGTCCCTCGATGCGGCGGATGCGTCGCTTGTCGTTCCGAGCCAGGTGCATGGTGACGTGCTTATTGACCTGACGTCTGGCGATGCGGATTCCGTCTCCTCGTCCAGAACGCGAGCCGAGGCCGGGGCCGACGGGCTGGTTGTCACGGTTCCCCAAGTGGCCGCTCTCCTGTGCTTCGCCGATTGCGTTCCGGTCATCATCGTGTCCCCCACGGGGCGGTTTGCCGTGGTGCATGCCGGCTGGCGGGGCGCCGTCGGAGGCATTGCCGGCAAGGCTGCGCGGCGCTTGACGCTGCTTGATGGCGACGGAGCGACGCAGGGGGCAGCCTCCTCATACAACGCCTATCTGGGGCCTCATATCCATGGGGAATGCTTTGAGACCGGAGAAGACGTGCGCGCGCGGTTCGTCGAGAGATTTGGGCGCGACGTCGCGCCCGACGGACGCCATGTCGACCTTGCCGCCGCAGTCGGTCAAGACCTCGCTGAGGCCGGCCTGCGGCGTGAGCGCATCGCCGACGTGAACGTCTGCACGTCATGCGAGGCGGAAGACTATTTCTCTTATCGAGCATCGGGCGGCAGGTGCGGGCGCCAAGGGGCGTTGGCCGTCAGGTTTGGAAGGTGAGGACTATGGGTATAGCTCAGCGGTATCGTGACGTTTGCGACGAGGTGGCGGCCTGCTGCCGCGCTGCCGGACGCGATCCCCGCGAGGTGAGGATCGTCGCCGTCTCCAAGACGGTGGGGATGGACGAGGTGGCGGAAGCCGTGGCGGCGAGTGCCCATGACTTCGGCGAGAACCGTCCCGAGGGTCTGGCGGAGAAAGCCGACCGGTTCCCCCAGGAGGCGTGGCACTTTATTGGAAACATCCAGTCGCGTAGGATTCCTGAGATCGCGAAAGCGGCCACCCTCGTGCATTCTCTGCACGAGGAGCGCCATCTTGCCAAGTTCGAGACGGCTGCCGAGGCCGTGGGCAAGGTCCAGGATGTGCTCCTTGAGGTGAACGTGTCGGGGGAACAGAGCAAAAGCGGGCTTGCGGCCGACGACGTTCCGGCGATGATTCGCCGGTGCGCGGACTTCCCCCATGTGCGTGTCCGCGGCCTCATGACCATGGCTCCCCAAGGAGACCTCGCTTTGGCGCGGTCGTGCTTCGAGGCGTTGGCGCTGTTGCGGGATGATGCCCGAGGGAGTCTCGATCCGGTTCGCGCGGCCGCGTTCGATGAACTTTCTATGGGCATGAGCGAGGACTGGCGCGAAGCGGTGGCGGCGGGCGCTACCATAGTGCGAATCGGGCGGGCCATCTTCGACGACGCATTTGGAGCCGTTTCGCGCTGATGCGCGGGCGACCCATGCGGCGAAGGACAATGCAGCGACGGCGAGCCGTCGGGACCAAATGAAGCAGGTGAGGGAACATGGAACTGCCAAAGATAAAGAAATCCGAGCGTGGAATGCTTGACGGCATCAAGTCGAAGCTCGGCTTCGCCGATACGGCGAGCAGTGACTACGACGAGGAATACTACGACGACTACGGCAACGCAACCGACGATTACGGCGACTATGCCGAGGATCTCGGTGAGTTTTCGGAATATGGCCCCGACTACAACGATGGTGCCGCATCGGGCTCGCGTTACGATCCCTATGCTCCCATCACCACGCGCCCGCCTCGGCAGACGCGTTCGCCCCGTCCGTCTTCCCGGACGGAATCGAGCATGCCGAAACTCGTCTCCATCGGCGACGTGCGTGCCCATACCCAAGTCCCCGACAGCTTGAACCGCGATCCGCTGCCACCGCGGCGCGTGTCGTCAGCTGCGGCCTCCTCGGCCTATCGCGGCGAGCGCACCATGGTCGACGTCACGCAGCCTGCTCCCTCGTCGCCTGCCCATGTGGCTGCCGCGCGGGGGCGCTCGGAGGGGCTCGACTCGCTGTTCTCGTCGACGGCGGATGCCGCTCCCTCGGACGCAGCGGCTCCGATCGGCCGATCGTCGTCCGCGTCGGTCACGTCGCCCCTCGACGCCTCGCCTGCGGGCGGAACGTCGGGAGCTGGCTCGTTCGACCCCTATGACGCCTATGCGGGAACCGGTGCGGCCGCGCACAATCCGTCGCGGTCCATTTCCGTCCTCAAGCCGTCGAGCTACGCAGAGGTGGAGCGCGTCGCGAAACAGCTCAAGGCCGGCGACGCCGTGGTTCTTGCGCTGCGCAACACTCCCGACAACCTGGCGAAGCGCATCCTTGACTTCTCGTTCGGCGTTGCGAGTGCGCTCGACGCACGGGTTGAGTGCATCGCCGACAAGGTGTTCGCCGTCACGCGCGGTCCTCACCTGTCAGAGGTCGAGCGCCTTGCCTTGCGCAACCAGGGGGTGCTGTAGGTGGAGTCTTCCTCGTGGATGCGCGTCGCGCTCATTGGCGGCGGCAAGATGGGAGAGGCCATCATGGGCGGCCTGATAGCCGCCAAATGCGCACCGGCAGACAATCTGGATGAGCAAAGCTTCATCGTTGCGAATCCCGGACAGGAGCGCCGCGACTACCTCACGCATCGGTATGGCGTGGAGTGCGTCGCCGACGCGCGTGACATAGAAGGCGCGGATGTCGTGATCTTGGCTGTCAAGCCTCAGGTCATGATGGGTGTGCTCGAGGGCATTGCCGGGCTGCCCGCCTACGGCGGCGGTGCGGAGGGCCCTCTGTTCGTGTCCATCGCCGCAGGATTGGCCACCGAACGCCTTGAGGGAGCGTTGCCCGACGGTTCCCGCCTGGTGCGCACGATGCCCAATACCCCGCTGCTCGTGGGGGAGGGAGCCACCGTGGTCGCGGGCGGAGCGAACGCGGCCGAGGCGGACGTGGCTCTTGTGAGGTCCCTGTTTGCCTGTTTGGGTCAGGCGTTCGTCGTCGGGGAAGACGACATCGACGCCGCGGGAGCCGTGAGCGGGTCTGGGCCGGCCTACGTCGCGGCCCTCATCGAAGCCCTGCGTGACGCGGGCTCGCGGCAGGGGCTCGATCCCCAGCTTGCCGAAGCGCTCGCGTTTCAGACCGTATACGGCACCGCATCGCTCATGGAGCGCACGGGACAAGATGCCGGGACAACCCGCCGTGCCGTGTGCAGTCCCGGTGGGTCGACGCTGGCTGCCCTTGCGGCCATGGCGGAGGCCGGTTTTGCAGAATCTCTCGACGCTGGCGTTGAAGCCGCCGTTCGCCGATCAAAGGAGCTTGGGGCATGTTGAGCAGCCTGAAGTATTTCATCGTTTCCATCGCCGACGCGTACAGCCTCGTGCTGTTCGTGTACGTGATGATGTCATGGCTGCCGACCGACCGAGGCATTCTGGCAGATATCTACCGCATCCTCGGCAAGGTGTGCGATCCCTACCTCAACTTGTTCAAGAGGCTCATACCTCCTCTTGGAGGTATGGTGGACATAACCCCTATCATTGCACTGCTTGTATTACAATTCGGGGTAAGATTAGTGATCGGCTTGTTTTAATCTGAGGACACGCGCTACAATCGCACGCAAAGCGCACGTACAGGGCGAAGGGAAAAAAGAATGGCTATCACCTCGGCTGATATTCACAACCAAAGCTTCTCGATCGATCGCAAGGGCTATGACGTTGACGAGGTGGATGTGTTCCTCGAGCATGTCGCTGACAGCGTCGACGAACTGAACTCTCAGATCGGGCAGCTCGAGAATCAATTGGACGACCGCAAGTTTGACGGTTTCGAGACCCCTGCCCGTCTTGACGCGGCTCCGGTCGTGGCCATCGACAATGCGGCGCTGGCCGAGAAAGACGCGCGCATCGCAGAACTCGAGCGTCAGCTTGAGGCGAAGAAGGCCGACGACAACGCCATCGCCCAGGCACTCATCATCGCGCAGCGCTCGGCAGACGAGATCATCTCCAACGCGAAGGCCGATGCGGCTTCCACCATCAAGGATTCCGAAGAAGAGGCGGCGCGCATCCTCGGCAAGGCCGACAACGACAGGCAGAAGGTCATCGATGCCATCAAGAAGCTCGAGGACGACCGCGAAGACGCCCGCGAGGACTACCAGGAGCTGCTGACCGACTTCATTTCCGACGCAACGCGCAAGCTGGCAGAGATCGGCGCCGACATCCCCGTCAGCTCGTCCTCCAGCGCGCATGCCCGCACGTCGGCCGTCATTGAGACGACAGGCCGGGTAACCTCTTCCGCTCAGGCCCCCATCAACCGCGAGGGCGCTGCCTCGTATGCCACGCCTCAGGTCACGGGGTCAGCCGTCGTCGCTCCCGCAACCCCGACGCCCTCTCGCCCCGAGAAGGACCTCTCTGGCTTCGGCGATGCCGACGATGCCTTCGAGTTCGAAGAGATAGACTAGCCGAGTCCCGGTCCGGCCGAGGCTTCAGGTGCCAGCCGGCCGATAGCCCTATGTCGGAGTCAACGATCATATCCGTTCACGTCACGCCCCGCTCGGGGCGTGACGAGGTTTCAGGGGTCCGCGTTGGCGCAGGGGACCTCGATGAGGTTTGCGTGCGGGTGACCGCGCCTCCCGAGGGAGGGAAGGCAAACAAGGCGGTGTGCAAGGCGATCGCCTCTTCCCTCGGTATCCCGAAGACGGCAGTGTCGGTCGAGGGAGGGCAATCGTCGCGCCGCAAGCGCGTGTCAGTTGGGGCTGGCAAGGAGGCGGTGGATGCATGGATGACCGGTTTGCCCCGACGGTAGGTCGTCGAGGATGCTCCTTCATGCGGCTGACCGCCTTTCCCGGCATTGCGGGGGGCATGGCCCCCGCCGCCACCCTTTCTTCCTCTTGCGTCGGGGCGGCCCTTCGTCGCTCACTCCCTCGTTTCGGGTCGCCGGTTCCGCTTGGTGTCCGTGGCTGCAGGGGCCGTACGTCGTTCGCCGCGCATTTGTCGCGAAGTTCTGAACGATTGCAATTATCCGTTGACGGCGACGTAGCGTCATCGCGTATTCTCGACTGCGCCGGACGGGGGCGTTCGGGCGAAGACGAGAGCGTGGCGCGCCAAGCAGGGTGTCGAGCCACACAAGGAGCATTTGCATGACCGAGCAACGATACCTGTCCGTGGGAGAGTTGGCGCGGCGCGTCGGAGTGACGGTGCGCACCATCCAGTACTATGATCAGCAGGGCCTTCTGTCGCCATCGGCGAAGGGCCCGCAGAACCAGCGTCTGTACACGGACGCCAATGTGAAAGACCTGTATCGTATTTTGACCTTGAAGTACTTGGGGCTCTCCCTGTCCCAGATCAAATCCGACGCAGATCTTTTCGAAGAGCCGGCCGCGCTGCAGGAGTTGACAGGCGAGCAGACGGACGCCATCGAGGACCAGTTTCAGGCGCTGTTCAAGCGCATGACGACCCTTCGGGCCTTGCATGATGCGGTGGGATCCACCAAGCTCGATTGGGAGCAGCTTGCGGACACCGTGGAGCGCTGCCAGGGTGAAGGCCAGTTCTTTTGGCGGCTCACCTGCATCCGCGAGGACGAGGACGCGTCTGAGGAGATTGCCGACGAGCAATCGGGCCACGGCGTGTCGGTGCTCCAATGGCATGAGCTCATCGCCGATGCCATCCGCCTCATGTCAACCAACGAGCCGCTTGAGAGTTCCCGTTCGCGTGACCTTGCCAGACGCTATCTCGACCTCGGCGCATCGCGGGATGCCGCGAGGGCGGAGCAGGACTTCATCCTCATGGAGAACATGGCTCCGCATGGACATGACGGATCGTTCGACGAGTTGCGTCAATCGGTGTTCGACTATCTCGAAGCCGTTTCGGCCGCTGTCTGTGACGAGCCCGATCCCGCAGACTGAACTGCCTGCTCCTGAGGGTGGGAGGGTTTGCTTTCCCCGCCTTCTCCTTTGACTTGCGAGGACGCTCCGAGCATGGAGAGCCAAACGACAACCCTGTCGGACGGCTGTGTGCGTCTCGAAACCGTCTTCTACCGCCCCCTGTCTCCGTGTGGAAACTGTATCAGCCGAACCGAAAGGAACCGCCCATGATCGTGTCGTGGATGACGACGAACCAGTGCAACCTCAGATGCGCGCACTGCTACCAGGATGCCCTGGAGGCCACGGACAAGGAACTGTCCACCAGCGAGGCGAAGAAGATGATCGAGGAGATAGCCCGGGCCGGGTTCAAGGTGATGATCTTTTCTGGCGGCGAGCCCCTCATGCGTCCAGACATCTACGAGCTGGTGTCGCATGCCGCTGCACAGGGCTTGCGGCCCGTGTTCGGATCGAACGGCACGCTCATCACGCCTGAGGTGGCTGTGCTGCTGAAAGAGGCGGGCGCGTGTGCCATGGGCATCAGCGTGGACAGCCTCGATCCCGTCAAGCATGACCAGTTCCGCGGTCTGCCAAACGCCTTTGACCTCACGATGGCGGGCATCGATGCCTGCCGGCAGGCGGGGCTGCCGTTCCAGCTGCATACGACCGTGGTCGACTGGAATCGCGACGAGGTGTGCGACATCACCGATTTCGCCGTGGAAGCGGGCGCCATCGCCCATTACATCTTTTTCCTCATTCCCGTTGGACGCGGGCTCTACATTGAAGAGACCGGCCTCAAGGTGCTCGAGAACGAGCGTCTTCTGCAGGACATCATGCGCAAGGCTGACCAGGTGCCCATCGACGTGAAGCCCACGTGCGCCCCCCAGTTCACGCGCGTCGCAAAGCAACTTGACGTGGAGACGCGTTTTTCACGAGGCTGCCTGGCAGGCCTTACCTACTGCGTCGTGGGAAGCGAGGGCATCGTCCGTCCCTGTGCCTACATGATGGAAGAGGCGGGCGATGTGCGCACGACGCCCTTCGACGAGATATGGAAGAACAGCCCCGTGTTCGAGCATCTGCGCACGCAGGAGTACGGTGGCGCGTGCGGCACCTGCGACTACCGCGACGGATGCGGCGGGTGTCGGGCGCGTGCCGCTTATTATCATGATGGCGACGTCCTTGCCCAGGACGATTACTGCGCTCACGGCCAGCAGTTGGTCATGAGCTGATGAACATCATCCTCAACAGACAGAGAAGGGAACTCTCCATGGGACGACTCACAATGGCAAAACGGATAGGTGCAGGCGCGGCTGCCGCCGCGCTGGCGGTGTCAATGCTGCTGGCGGGCACGGGTTGTGGCGGCAGCGCCACCGGATCGCAGGACGGAGACGCTGGCTCCCAGCAGTCCGCAGCATCGCAAGACGGAGCCGTGACGTTTACCGACGACACGGGTGCCGAGGTGACGGTGAACAATCCCCAGCGTGTGGTGGCCTGCATGGGAAGCTTCGCGAACATCTGGGAGCTTGCGGGAGGCACGCTGGTGGGTGCCTCGGACGATGCGTTCGACAGCTACGCCATTCAATCTGGCGACGTCCAAAAAGTGGGCGACTTCTCAAGCCTGAACCTGGAGTCCATCATTGCGCTCGATCCTGATCTTGTCATCATGACGAGCGGCACCGGCGGGCGCGGCGGCGACTCGAACCAGGCCGATCTCAAGGAGGCGCTGGCTGCTTCCGGCATTCCCGTGGCGTACTTCACGGTGACCACGTTTGACGACTATCTCCGCATGTTGCAGACCTGCTGCAACATCACCGGGCGTGAGGACCTATATCAGCAAAATGGCCAGGATGTGGCGGATTCCATCGATGCCGTGAAGGCCAAGGTGCCCGCGGGCGAAGCGCCCACGGCGCTGCTCATGACCACCTATTCGGGTGGCACGCGCGTGCAGTCGTCTTCGACGATGACGGGAGCGATGCTTGCGGATCTGGGCGTGAAGAACCTCGCCGACGAGAATCCGAGCTTGCTCAAGGATTTCAGCCTGGAGTCGATCATCGAGATGAATCCCGATTTCATACTGGTCGTCCCCATGGGCAATGACGATGCCGCAGCCCTGAAGAACCTCGAGGAGGCAACGGCGGCCAATCCTGCCTGGTCCACGCTTTCCGCCGTGGAGAACGGATCGTACCTCACTCTGGACAAGACGCTGTTCCAGTTCAAGCCGAACAATCGTTGGGCTGAGAGCTATCAGGAACTCTTCGACGTCCTGTACGGGTAGGGGCGGACGTTGAGCGAGGACCAATGTGAGCGGGGAGGGTCTGCTCCTGCTGCGGCGCTCGTCTCCGCCGCCGTGCTGCTGGTGGCGACGGTCGCTGCCTTTCTCGTCGGCTCGTCGTCGGTGAGTCTGGGCGATCTGATTGCCTGGATGACCGGCGGCGACGTGAGCGCTGCCGCCAAGAGCATTCTCGTTAACGTGCGCCTGCCACGGGTGCTGGCGGCGTTGGTGGCAGGGGCGGCTCTCGCGACGTCGGGAGCCGTCATACAGGCGGTGCTCGACAACCCGCTCGCCAGCCCCAACATCATTGGCGTCAATTCTGGTGCTGGCCTGTTTGTCCTCATTGCGGCGAGCGTCTTTCCGAGCGTGCTGTGGCTTCCGCCTCTTGCCGCCTTTGCAGGGGCGCTGGTGACGGCCCTCATCATCTTCGGCATCTCGCTCGGCGCCGGCGTTTCGCGTCTCACCGTGGTGCTGGCGGGCATTGCCATCACCACGGTGTTTGGTGCAGGGATGAACACCATCCTCATCATCAACCCCGATGCCTATGTGGGATCATCGTCATTCCTGGTCGGCGGCCTTTCCGGCGTGCTCATGGACGACCTGTGGTGGCCCACCCTTTATTGCGTCATCGGCCTTGTCGCCGTCATGCTTGCTGCTGGCAAACTCAACATCATGGCTCTCGGCGATGACACGGCGCATGCCCTCGGCATGAACGTGGGGGCATGTCGCATGGCCATGCTGGGACTTGCGGCCGTGTTGGCCGGCGCTGCGGTCAGCTTCGCCGGCCTGCTCGGGTTCGTCGGGCTCATCATTCCCCATCTCGTTCGATTCTTCGTCGGCCATGACAATCGATGGGTTCTGCCGGTGTCGGCTGTGACTGGGGCCGCGTTCGTCGTGGTATGCGACCTGTGCTCCCGCGTGCTGTTCGCGCCCTATGAGGTGCCGGTGGGCATCCTGATGGCGTTTCTGGGCGGTCCCTTCTTCATCTATCTCATTCTAAAAAACAGGAGGGAGAGCCTTGACTGAGCAACGGTCCGCCTCCCTTGAGATGCGCGACGTGTCATTCTCCTATGGAAAGACGCCCTTTCTCGAGGGCCTTTCGGTCTCGTTTCCTGCCGGGTCGGTGACCAGCGTGGTGGGGCCTAACGGGTGCGGGAAGTCGACGGCGGTGAGGCTCATCGAGGGCATTCTTCGTCCGAGCAGGGGCGAGGTCCTTATCGATGGCGTGCCCACGCTGTCCCTCAAGGCCCGGCAGCGTGCACAGCAGGTGGCCGTGCTTGCCCAGGCAGTCCGTCCGCCCGCCATGACCGTGGAGCAGCTGGTTTCATGCGGACGCTACCCCTATCAGACGGGACAGAGACGTCTTTCCGAGCATGACCGGCACCATGTGGAGCAGGCTCTTGACCTTGCGGGTATCGCACGTTTGCGCCACTGCGACCTGCGCCGCCTTTCGGGAGGGGAGCGTCAGCGAGCGTTCGTGGCCATGACGCTCGCGCAGGATACGGATACCATTGTCCTCGACGAGCCCACGACCTATCTCGACATCCACGCCTGCCACGAACTCATGGCGTTGGTCAAGCAACTCAACGAGGTTCAGGGGAAGACCATCGTCATGGTCATCCACGATCTGGATCTGGCGCTGCGCTATTCCGAGAGGCTGCTGGTCATGGAGGCTGGTCGCGCCACAGCTGCCGGCACGGTGGAGGAGGTTCTCGCCTCCCGCGCGGTCGAGCATGCCTTTGGCGTGACCATCCATCCGCATGAGACGTCCCGGGGCACCGCCTACACGTTGTTCCCGGCGTAAGGGTCTTACGCCTGAGGCGCGCTCCGCCCTCTCGTTGGGATCGGAGCGCGTGTGGCTATCCGGCAGCGAGCTTACGGCGGAGGTTCGGCTGCCGGCTTGGGCTGTGCGATGTGCGGCGGCCAGCGTGCGGTCAGCAACACATGCCTACGGCGTGGCCGCTATCGCGCCGTGTTTGTTTATGCCTATCGTGTCGCGCAAAGGCATGCTCTCCACATCGAGCGATGTCATTCCATCCTTGGTCCGATGCATCGAACCTGCGTCCCCTGGTGAATAGATTCAATGTGGCCCACTATTTGAA
Source organism: Actinomycetes bacterium (assembly GCA_023429565.1). Lineage (GTDB taxonomy): Bacteria > Actinomycetota > Coriobacteriia > Coriobacteriales > Eggerthellaceae > JAEWQO01. The sequence continues at coordinate 14,788 of JAEZDJ010000112.1, read as the reverse complement.
GAAAAGGTTTCGTGAGGTCTCTGCGCAGGGGAAAGCGTGCGGCAGTCTGCCTTGATCGCTGGGACCATGCGAAACGGGAGCCCTTGATTGCGCGAGCGGGTCGGTAAGCCGGGTTCTGTCGTTGAGCGATCATTTATCTCGAACGTACGTCGCCGCACGCCTCAAGCACGCAACCCGAACGCACGGAAGGGCAGCCGTGTCGCGCTCCTATTTGCGCTTGCTCCAGATGGGGTTTTCCAAGCCACGCCGTTGCCGACGTGCTGGTGCGCTCTTACCACACCGTTTCAGCTTTTCCCCCGCAGCCCGAGGGCCGTTGAGGAGTTTTCTTTTCTGTGGCACTTTCCGTCGGGTCACCCCGCCCAGCCGTTAGCTGGCATCTTGCCCTTAGGAGCCCGGACTTTCCTCGCGCCGAAGCACGCGATCGCCTGGCACGCTCGCGGTATGGTATTCTACCATATCAGTTGGGTTGCAGGATGATCATCGCCTTGAAGTTTCGCTCTGTCCCGACTGGCCGTGGCCGATTGTCGGAGCATCGACACGGATGCCAGGCGGCGATCAGGTCAGAGCGAGCAAGACATAATGCGGGAGGAGCGCTTCATATGACAACATGCGCTTTGGTGGGTGCGGTCGACTTCAATGCCGAACATTTCAAGACCCAGCGTGACGCGGGAGCGTTTGACTTCATCATAGCGGTGGACGCTGGTTTCGCCCATCTGGATGCCATCGGCGTGGCACCCGACATGGCGGTGGGCGATTTCGACTCGCTGGGCTATGTCCCCCAATGCCGTCGCGTGTCGCACCATCCCAGCAAGAAGGACAAGAGCGACATGGAGTTGGCCTTTGAGAAGGCCGTGTCGTGGAATCATGACGCGGTGGTGGTGTATGGCGGTCTCGCGAAACGGCTCGATCACACCATCGCGAACCTGCAGCTGTTCGCAAAGTTTTCCGAACGTGGCGTGCAGGTGACCGGCATCGGCGACACGTTTGCGGTGCGGCTCCTGACCGGTCCTGATGTGTTCGAGTTGCCCGACATAGATGCGGGAACGGTGTCGGTCCTCTCGGCCAACGACACGGCAAAGGGCGTCATCGAGACGGGAATGCTTTACTCGCTCAACGACGAGGACCTGACGAATCGCACCTCACGCGGCGTGTCGAACGAACTCACGGAAGAGCCCGCGCGCGTTGCTGTCGAAGAGGGGACGCTCTACGTTTTCTATCCTCTGTCCTGAGGGATTCCCTGGTTGCTCGGAAATCTTGTTCGTGCGGGAGGAGGGAGCTGGGCGTGGTTGAGACAAGGGGCGCGACGATTGCGGCAGCTACGACGATTGCGATGGCTGGGGATTCCGCTTATGGAGCGAAGAAGGATGCGCCCCTCTTGAATTCGAGCCGTCCTTTCCCGGCATCGCACGGGCTTTTTCTTCTGTCGGCATCTCCTTCCTGTTGGATCGGTAGAATTCGCCTCGTATGGGCAGTTTTTCGAGAAGCATAATCTTTGCGAAACTTCCCGCCTGCGGTTTTTATCCCGTCTTTTGGATCAGCCTTCAAAAAACTACCCAAATCTCGCTCCCGCAGCCAATCCGGCCAATCCAACCGAAACCAATCCAACCAACCCAGCCGTCCCAACCTGCATCTGCCGATTCTGCAGAAATCAGGGTCGCTTGCCCGGCATTGTGGGCACGCCGTTCACGAAAGGCTATAATCACGGAAGATTGTCGACTCCGGCAGAGAGGCTTTGGGTTCGTGCAGAACCTGGTTGCGAAGCAATCCTTTCTGTTTCGGCGGGACATCTGACATACCGGGGAGCTTGCAGCCGCATCGTGTGCGGCCGGGCAGGCTGAGAGGAAGCGCCGACCACGCTTCGACCCGAGGAACCTGACATGGGTAATGCCAGCGAAGGGAGTTCAATGACGCAGATAGATGCGGCGCGCGACGGTATCGTCACGCACGAAATGCAGATCGTCGCCCAGAAGGAAGGCCGCGATCCCGAATTCATCAGAGGAGAAGTGGCCGTTGGGCGCATCGCCATCCCGGCGAATGTCCATCATCAGGCTCTTTCGCCCGAAGGCGTGGGCGGCGGGCTGCGCACCAAGGTGAACGTGAACCTGGGCATCTCGGGAGACCTCGCCGACGAAGCCGAGGAGTGGAAGAAGGTCGATGTGGCGCTGGAGCTGGGTGCCGATGCCATCATGGATCTGTCGAACAGTGGCAAGACGCGCCCGTTCCGCACCCGGCTCATCGAAAAATCCCGTGCCATGATCGGCACCGTTCCCATGTATGACGCCATCGGCTATTTGGACATGCCCCTCGTCGACATCACGGCCTCGGACTTTCTCGACGTTGTGCGGCGACACGCCGAGGACGGCGTGGACTTCGTCACCATCCATGCGGGCATGAACCGGCGCACCCTCGAGTCGTTCCGTGAAACGGGCCGCTTGACCAACATCGTTTCTCGTGGAGGGTCGCTGCTGTTTGCCTGGATGGAAGCCACGGGCAACGAGAATCCCTTCTATGAGTTCTACGATGAAGTGCTGGACATCCTGCACGAGCATGACGTGACCATCAGCATCGGCGACGCCATGCGTCCGGGGAGCACCTATGACGCCACGGATGCGGGGCAGATAGCCGAGCTCATCGAAATCGGCAAGCTCACCACGCGTGCGTGGGATGCGGGCGTGCAGGTGATGGTGGAGGGACCAGGCCACATGGCCCTCGATGAGATCGCGGCCAACGTGAAACTGCAGAAGCGGCTGTGCCACGATGCCCCGTTCTATGTTCTGGGCCCGCTGGTCACCGACATCGCTCCGGGCTATGATCACATCACGGCCGCAATCGGTGGAGCGGTGGCGGCTTCCTCGGGCGCCGATTTCCTGTGCTATGTGACTCCCGCGGAACATCTTCGTCTGCCGGATGCCGATGACGTGCGCGAAGGGTTTGTGGCAACCAAGATTGCCGCGCATGCGGCCGACATCGCCAAGGGGGTGCCGGGGGCGCGCGACCGGGACAACCGCATGAGCGACGCTCGTCGCCGCGTCGCCTGGGATGAGATGTTTGACCTCGCCCTCGATCCGGTCAAGGCACGCCGTTCGTTCGAGAGCGCCCCTCCTTCGACCGAGGGAACCTGCACCATGTGCGGGCAGATGTGCGCCATGCGCACGGTGAACGCGATCATGGATGGCCTGACGATAGATCTGGGGAAGGAGTAGGACATGAAGCCGTTTGCCTTGAAGAACGCCTTGGACAACGTGCGCGCATCGGGACCGCTCGTGCATAACATCACGAACTACGTGACCGTGAACGATTGCGCGAACGCGCTGCTGGCTATTGGAGCGAGCCCGATCATGAGCGACGAGCCGGCCGACGTGGAGGACATCGCGACGATCTGCGGAGGTCTCACCATCAACATCGGCACCCTCAACGAGCGGTCCATCCGAGGTATGTTCGCAGCGGGTGCGCGTTCCGTCGAGCTGGGCCATCCCGTGGTGCTCGATCCGGTGGGTGCCGGTGCGTCGGCATTGCGCACCAAGACCGCGGCGGACCTGCTCGACCAGCTGTCTCTGACAGTCATTCGTGGCAACATGTCGGAGATGAAGGCGCTTGCGGGGGGCTCGTCGACGACGCGGGGCGTCGACGTGTGCCCTGACGATGCGGTGACCGAGGGCAACCTGCCTGCAGGAGTGGCGTTCGCGCGCGAGCTCGCTGCCAAGACGGGCTCCATCGTGGCTGTCACGGGAGCGATCGACATCGTGGCCGATGCTGACCGCGCCTTCGTCGTGCGCAACGGGAGTCCTCTCATGGGACGCATAACGGGGGCCGGCTGCATGCTGTCATGCCTCTGCACGGCGTTTTCCATCGCGAATAGCGAGGCACCTCTGGAGGCAGTGGTGGCTGCAGTGGCTGGTATGGGAATTGCCGGCCAGGTCGCACAGGGCCGCATGGGCGGAATGGACGGCAACGGCTCATTCCGCACCTACCTGCTCGATGCGCTCTATCGCCTTGACGGGTCGGACTTGGATGCTGCTGCGAAGATCGAAGAACGGGTGTAGGAGGACCATGTTCCCACGAGAGAGACTGAGACGCGCGCTCGTCCTGTACGCGGTGACCGACCGCGCATGGCTTGGCGGACGGACGCTTGCCGACTGTGCCGCTGCGGCGCTTGCGGGCGGTGCGACATTCCTCCAGCTGCGGGAGAAGGGCATCTCCCGCGATGAGGTCGTGCGCTTTGCGAGGGAGCTTGTCCCGATAGCGCGTGCGGCGGGGGTGCCCTTTGTGATTGACGACGATGTGGAGGCCGCCCGCATCGCCGGTGCCGACGGCGTGCATGTTGGCCAGGAAGATGCTGCCTGTGCAGAGGCGCGGGCAGCGCTGGGACCGGATGTCCTTGTGGGCGTGTCCGTGGGCACGGTGGAGCAGGCCTTCGCGGCGCAGCGTGCCGGTGCCGACTATCTGGGCGTCGGAGCCGTTTTCGGAACCAGGACGAAGTCTGACGCCGACGTCGTCGGCGTCGCCGGCTTGCGGGAGATATGCGCCGCGGTGGAGATTCCGGTGGTTGCCATCGGCGGGCTGAACGATGCCACCATTCCCGCGCTTGCAGAAACCGGTGCCGATGGGGTTGCCGTGGTCTCGGCCATCTTCGCAGCCGCAGACATTCGAGCTGCCACGGAAGAATTGCTCACGCTGACAAAGGAGACGCTGTGCTTGGAGACGAAGTGAACAAGGGCCTGTTTGAACTGTCCGAGGTTGATACGAGGCGGTGTGCGGTGCTCGTCATCGATTTTTTGGGTGATCCCGAAACCTCGCCGTTGAAGGATGTCCTGCTGCCCGTGGTGGGCAACGCGGCGCGCATCTGCGATGCTGCCCGACGGACGGGCGTTCCGGTCATCTTTTCAAACGACGCACACCTTCCCGGACTCGACCGAGAACTCGAGCTTTGGGGCTCCCATGGTCTCGCCGGGACGCCCGATGCCCAGCCATCCCCTCAGCTCAAGTGCGGTGCGGGGGACTACGTTGTGGACAAGCGGCGTTACAGCGGCTTCTTCCAGACGGGTCTGCGGCTCCTGCTGGACGAATTGGGGGTGGACACGCTTCTCTGCGTCGGCATGGACACGAACATCTGCGTGCGTCACACGGTGGCCGACGCCTACTTCAACAACTACCGCATCGTCGTGGCGGGTGACGCCACGCTCACGTTCCTGGTGGGGGATCAGGATGAGGGTCTCGCCTATATGGAGACCTGCTACGCTGCGAAGATTGCTTCGACCGATGAGGTCGTCGCGCTCTTGGAAGGATAGGGACATGAAGGCGGTGCTGAGCATTGCGGGGTCGGACTCGAGCGGCGGCGCCGGCATCCAGGCTGACATCAAGACCATCGCGGCTCATGGACTGTTTGCGGAAACGGCCATCACGGCCCTCACGGCCCAAAACACCACCGGCGTCACCGGTGTTTTCGAGGTTGATCCCGCTTTTGTGGTCGCCCAGATAGATGCCGTGTTCGAGGACATCCGGCCCGATGCGGTCAAGATCGGCATGGTGGCGTCGTCGGGCATCATCGCGGCCATCGCCGACGCGCTTGAGCGGCAGGGAGCTCAAAACGTCGTCCTTGACCCGGTCATGGTGGCCACAAGCGGCGCGCGCCTCATCGACGAGGACGCTGTCGAGGCCCTTAGGACGCGCCTCCTGCCGCTTGCGACCGTCGCGACGCCCAACATGCCCGAGGCGCAGGTGCTCTGTGGCATGGCGGTGGACGGCGACGCCACGATGGAGCGTGCGGCTCGCACGCTCGCCGAGGGAAAGCAAGCCGTGCTGGTCAAGGGCGGCCATCGTTCCGACGCCGCAGACGACGTGCTGGTGGAGGCCGATGGCTCGGTCACCTGGATGCGAGGTCCGCGCATTGACACGAAGAACACGCATGGCACCGGCTGCACGCTGTCTTCGGCCATTGCCTGCGGCCTCGCCGAAGGCCTTGACGTGGTTGCCTCGGTGCGCCGTGCGAGGGCGTATGTGCGCGGTGCGCTGGCGGCAGGCCTTGACCTCGGTCGCGGTTCGGGCCCGCTCGACCACATGTGGGAGCATCGCGGGTAACCGGCAGACAAGAGACTGCACTGTCGTCCTGTCCGTCTGGGGGTGGATCCGCTGGCTCCACCGATGACTGGATCCGATCCGAGCTGGCTGCCTGCGTTTCCGGTCTGGCAGGGTTCGGGATACGTGTGCCATCTGCCTGAAACCGCATCTGATCAGTGCATCTGCTGCCTTAACGCTCGAAGACGACGTTTCCGCCCATGAAGGTGGCTATTGGCTTTGTCGTGAGGATGTCTTTGGCGTCGCAGGTCAGCACGTCGTGGTCGAGCACGGTGATGTCTGCCAGCATGCCTGGCAGAAGCGTTCCTAGCTCGTGCTCCCTTCCGGCAGTTGCCGCGCTTCCTTTTGTGTACGCCTGCAAGACCTCGCTCGCTCCAAGGCGTTCGCCTGGCAGCCAACCTCCCGTAGGTTCGTGGGTCGTGGGATCCTGACGAGTAACGGCACTGTAGAGAACGCCCATGGGATTGGGGTTGACCACGGGCGAATCCGTGCCGAAGGCAAGCATCGCGCCTGCGTCCCAAAGCGAGCGGAAGGGCCACATGAGGGGTGTTCTCCTCGGCCCCAGATCGCGTTCCGGCCCTCCGGGATCCAGCGTCATGTGAGGAGGCTGCACCGAGGCGATCGCCTGCAGGCGGGCAAGCCGCTCGATGTCGCCGGGCAGGAAGTTCTCCACGTGCTCCAAGCAGTTCCTCCGGCCGTTGGGGAGGGGCCCGAATTTTTGCCGCGCCTCTTCAAAGATGTCGAGGGCGGCATGGATGGCTGCATCGCCAATGGTGTGTATGCGCACGGGGTAGCCCTTCTCGGCAGCAGCCAGGATAGCGTTGCGCAGGAGCGCGGGCTCGACGGTGGGACGGCCGCGGTCTCGCTCAAAACGTGCATTATGATACGGTTCGCTGAGCCAGGCGGTGTGTTGGCTGGACACGCCATCGAAGAACTGCTTGAGGCCGGATGCCTGCAGGAGCGGTCCGGCGTAACGCTGCCTCATGTCCTCAAAACGCTCAAAATCGCCTTCCAGCAGGGTGGGGAAGAGATGCACCCGCGTGGTCAGCTGTCCGCTGTCAAGCAGTGACCCATGCACGTCGTCGCGGACGAAGTCGAGTCCGGGGTGCGGCATGAGCGACAGGTCGCACACGCTCGTCACGCCATGCTGGGCCAGCTGCTGCAGAAAGCCGCGATACGCCTCCCTCACTTCCGCATCGGAGAATGAGTTCATGATGCGAGGCATGAGCTCCATGGCGGCGGACTCGCGCACGATGCCCGTGAGCTCGCCGTGTTCGTCCCGTTCGTATGAGCCACCCGGCGGCGGCGTGCTTTCCCGGTGCATTCCCAGTTCGCGGAGAGCGGCGGAGTTGAGCCAAAGCGTGTGTGCATCGCCGGAGTAAAGGGCCACGGGGCGGTCGGGAAACGCCTTGTCAAGCGAGCGCTTCGTTGGAAGGACCGGAGGATTCCAGCGATATTCGCGCCATCCCTGTGCAAGCAGCCAGCCGGCCGGGCGCCGCTGGGCGAGCCGCTTCACCTGATCCACGCAGTCCTCTTCACTTGTGCCCAAGAAGGTGGTGGCAAGGGGAGACGAATAGAGCGCCGAATGGAAGAAGTGCAGATGAGCATCATGGAAACCAGGAATGACCAGCGCATTGCCGAAGTTCCGTATCTGCGCTGCCGCGTGGAGGCCGTTCTTTTCCCTGGCGAGGGCTCTCACGCTGTCGCGTGGTCCAACGGCGACGATGCGGTCGTCGCTGACTGCGATCGCGGCAGACCGTGCCGTGCCGTCCGCGCCCGTGAACACCCGCTCGCTCTCGATGATCAAATCCACCTGCATGACCGTCTTCCTTCCTTCCTCGTCATCCGCAAGAGCGTCCTCACTGGTGCGAGGGATCGTTGAATCGAGTCGGGTCGGTCGGTTTTGAGTGGGATGGATTCTTCTTGGACCAGGCCGATCGGGATCGAAGGTTAGGGGAGCTCGAAGCGATAGTCATCCTTGCAGATGGTCTGCTTGAGCTTGCCCTCCTCCACCAGATAGATGAGGTGCGCCATGGTCTCGCCCATGGAGAAGAACTTCTGATCAAGCGGCCACTCACACCAGTTCCCATACTTCCACTTCGCATGCGACGAAAGCGCCACGATGTCGTGGTGGCCCGACGCCACAAGATCGTAGATTTCCTGAAGGCGGTGCTCGTGGTGCTCCACCAGCTGCGTGACACGCCCCAACAGGTCGCGGAAGGGCTTGCCATGCGCTGGCAGCACGAGGTTGACGTCATAGAAAGACACCTTCCCCAAGCTCTCAAGGAACTCTCCCAGCGCGTTGTAGGCGGGAAACCAGCTCGAGATCGACGGCGTGATGCGTTCCAGTACGTGGTCCCCGATGATCATGGTCTTGCTTGCGCGGTCGTATAGGCAGATGTGCCAGGGGTCGTGCCCTGGAGTCTCGATGATCTCGAAAGCGTAGCCGCCGGTATGGTAGACGTCTCCTTCGCGCAGGAAGGTGACGGTGGGGTGATTCTTGAGCGGCAGCAGTTCGGCGGACACATGAAGCCGCGGCCGGCCTGTCTCCAGGGACAGGCCGCCACCCTGTTCGGGCGTGGCGGCCTTCATGAGCAGGGGGCCGAAGACGTGGGCCTCCATGTCCTGCAGGTTCTCCACCTCTTGAAACGAATGGAGATGCGCGAACACGGGCATGTCTTTGCGCCATATGCGGTCCAGGTTTCCCGTGTGGTCCGGGTGGGAGTGCGTGAGCACGATTTCCACGCTGTCCCAGGTGCGGCCGAGTGACTTGAGGGCTGCGTCGAGCGCTTCCTCGCATGCGGGATGATTGAACCCGACATCGATGACGGTGGTTTTCTCGTCATCGATGATCACATATGAGTTGAGGGCCTTGAGCGGGTTGTGGGGAAGGGGCACGCGAACAAGATAGAGGTTGGGCAGAAGGGCACATGGCTTGCCGAAGGGAGCATTGACGAGCGCCTGAAGCGCCGCCGCATCGTCGGCGGCGTCGAAGGGCTTGCCGTCGCCGTCCACGATGGCGCCGTTTTGCCGGGCGGCCTCGTCCTTGACGTGATCGGTCGATGTCACGATGGTGGGGGCGTGGTCACCCGTTTCGATCCGCTTCATGTCATCCTCCGTATCGTCATCGACGAAAAAGCAAAAAGGCCGAAGCTTGAAAGCCCCGGCCTGAAAATACGTGGTAGCTCCGACCGGATTCGAACCGGCGACCTCCGCCTTGAGAGGGCGGCGTCCTGAACCGCTAGACGACGGAGCCACGTTGCGCGCTGTGCAGTATACCGTAAAAATGGCTGGGGTGGAAGGAGTCGAACCCTCACATACAGTACCAGAAACTGCTGTCCTGCCATTAGACGACACCCCATCGGATTACCACCGATGCGCGCCTTGACCGTAAGAGCAAGACGCAAGCGCGAGTGAGTATATTACGAGGTATGACGCTCTTCGTCAAGCCCTTTCGGCTCACTTTCTCCAAAAATCAACCGGATGTCCCTTCGGGAGGAGGCGCGCATCGGCTGCTTCGGTTGGCGGTCGTCCGTCCGTGCTTCCGACGTGTCTCTGCTGTGCCGGCCTCGCCCGAGAACGATTTGCAATGCTTATCGTTAATATGATCAAAGTATGCTACTATAATCTGAACGTTTATATATGCATATGACATGTGCTCAATCAAGGAGGACCTTGCATGAGAGAGCATCCAAGCGCACTCAGCAGGCGAACGTTCATCGGCGGTGCCGCCACGGTCGGCATCATGGCAGCCCTCTCCCCCTCAACAGCTTTCGCGAAGACCGCAGCCGAGGCGCAAGCTGAGGCTGACGCTGCGCGAAACCAGCTCACCAGCCTCAATGCCGATCTCCAAACCGCCACGGACAACTATAAAAAAGCGCTTGATGAACAAGAAGCGGCACAGGTTGCGATGGATGCCGAACAGGTCAAGATCGATGAGGCCAATGAACTGATCTCCGAACATCGGGAAAAGCTGAGCATGCGGGCACGTGACATGTATCGGACCGGCCCGGCTGCGTTTCTCGACTTCATCTTAGGTTCTGCTTCTTTTAAAAACCTGACGCAGAACTGGGACATTCTCACGCGGATGAACGAGAACGACAGCCAGATGATCGACGAGGTCAATGTGCTGCTTGAGGAGTTGCAGGCCGCCAAGGACGAGTACGTTCGCCAGGAAAAAATATCTGGGGAAAAGACTGCTGAAGCTAAAAAGCTCAAAGAAGAGATCGAGCCCAAGGTGAGCCAGGCGACCGAGCTGTTCAACTCGCTCGATGCAGAGGCTCAGGCCTTGGTCTCGGAAGAACAAGCCGCCGCTGCCCGGGCTGCGGCAGAGAAAGCCGCCGCGCAGCAAGCGACGGTACAGGCGCAGGGCAACAACGATGGGGGAGGAAGCTACGCTCCGCCTCGTTACGACACCGGCGGGTCGGTCGGCTCATATGATTCGGTTGTCGGCTATGCCATGTCCCGCATCGGCTGTCCGTATGACTGGGCTGCCGAAGGCCCCAACGCCTTTGATTGCTCGGGTTTGGTGCGCTGGGCCTATCTGCAGGTAGGCGTGTCTCTGCCTCATCAGACCGAATCCCTCCGTGCATGTGCGAAAAACATCGTGTCGGTCTCTCAGGCGCGTCCGGGAGACGTGCTCTATGCGCCCGGCCATGTGGGGATTGCCATAGGTGCTGGCGGATATCCCTACGTGCATGCCCCTACGAAGGGAGCCTATGTGCGAGATACCGATGGGCCGTCTTGGAACGGCGGCTTCACCTGCGCACTTCAGTTCTAGCAAAGTGCGTTTCTCTCGAGAAGGGCACGATTGCTGATCGACGCATCTGGTTGATATATGGCAATGTGATGTCATATGACATCACATTGAAAATGTAGTATACTTCAATCGTTATCGAGAGATTGGAGTCAGTATGGCTACTGCAATCAAACCAACCACAATTCGTGTCAATGAAAGCCTTAAGGCTCAAGCCAATGAAATTCTTGATTCAATCGGACTGAGCTATAACAACTTCGTTGTCATGGCGACCCATCAATTAGTAAATCAACGACGCATCCCTTTTGAGGTTATACCTGCAACGGAAACCCCAAACGAAGAAACGCGTCGTGCGCTCATCGCGGCTGAAGCCAAAGAGCTCGGTCTGCTGCCTGACGATTCGGCTTGCTTCGATGACGTCGATGAGTTGATGGCATTCCTCGATAAGGAATAGAGATGTTCGATATCAAGATCGAGCCGGCCTTTAAGACAGATTACATCAAGACTGTGAAAAGGCATCCCAAGATAAGGGCTGAGTTTAAGGCGGCTGTTGCGGAATTAGCTAAAAATGGCACGGTTCCGCCAGAATACAATCCTCACGAGCTCAACAATCAGGGGGGAAACTACAATGGCCACATCGACTTCCATCTTTTAGATGGGCGGGTTGATGTGGTTGTTCTTTATATGCCTCATAAAAGCAATCCAATTATTCGCCTTGTTCGCATGGGGTCCCACAATGAGTTATTTCAGGGCCCCTTAAAGTAAATGGCAGCGTTGACTGTGGGCAAACGTGGAACGATAAAAAGATTTTGTTGTTCTTGACACTGATGTGCAATGTGGATCATCGTTTAATTTGTCAAACGGCAAATCAGGCAAGCTGGGCCTCGTGGGCGCAGTTAGGGTAAAAACGGCTTGGATTGTTCTGGCCTGGAGGGACGAATGGACTCCGGCCAAGGGGATGCATGCTCAAAGTGAAGGAGATTCCCGCGTGCCGTCTCCCGCCACCTTGTGACAGACCTATCTTGTAAGGTGGCGGGGCAGAACGGGCTCTGTGTTATGCAAAGGTCGTGACGAACTTGCCGCAGGATGCAGCTACTCCCACTCAAGTCCGTCGAGATAGCCCACGTTCACATGTCGGGCATCGCAGAATGGCTTGTTCCCGGATGCGCCGCACCGGCAGAGCGCATAGCGGTTGCGCAACTCGTATTCGGTTCCGTCGGCGCTGACCAGGGGGATGCCTCCCTGCACATACAGAGGCCCGCTGACGCTGCGGCCGGGGTCCTCGAGCAGGGTGATGGCGGGCTCCAGATCGGGCTCGTACACCTTTCCCGTTTTGGCATCCACATGCACCAGACGGCCAGCGGGGCAGTCTGACGATGCCTTGATAGCCTCTTTCTTCAGGCGCTCGTCACCCGACATCTCGGTGAGCGTCCAGACGTCACCATCTTCGCGGTGGCAAAACCGTGCGAAGGCGCAGCGATTGTCGTCGAGCAGCAGGGCTCCCTGTCCGGGATACACGTCGGCGCGCTCCTCGAACGGTTCGCGAGATGCCGTTTCCGTTCCGTCGAAGTGAGCGGCCACATGCGCTCCATCGCAGAACGGGGGGGTGGACGTGTGCCCGCACCGGCACAGGGCATAGACCTCCTGCTGAGGGAACGTCATCAACCGGTGGTATTCCAGGTGATGTCCAACGGGGGTGATGACTTCTTGATTAAGGGGGACGCCCCCTGCCACGATATAAGGACCATCTTCAGTGATGGTGATACGCATGGTTGCCGCTCGATCGGAGGCCCCGCCTGGCTCCGTCTGAGATTCGGTGGTTTGGTCTTCCATGGATCCTCTCTTTCCAAAAGGGAAGGTGCACCATTCGACGGTGTGTCGTTTCAGTATACTCGCCACCGGACGCGCCGAAAAGGAATCGCCCGTCTTGACGTTGCTAGACGGTTGTTCAACGATCACGAATTCCTACCAATTCGATCGATGATGAATGCCCGCAAGGCTTCCGGGGTGTTGGGAACTCGCTCATCTATGACGGCGTCGAGGGCGGCGGCAAGCATGCGCCCGACCTCCGGTCCCTGAGGCACGCCCATATCCATGACGTCGCGCCCACTGAGGGCGAGTTTCGCCAACGAGAACGCTTCGTCGGCCTCTTGGATGCGGGCGAGCACCCGTTTCAGCTCGTCTGCCATCTCTGCACGGTCGACGTATTCCGGCGCCTGTCCTCGCGCATCCGCTTGCTTGAGATCACAGAGGGCGCTGAACAGGGCAGCGTCTCCATCAAGCCGTGCGAGCGCGCGCTTGATGGCCTTCGGTGTTGGCTCAATCACATCATCATGGTATTTGACCAGCGTGAGCACTCTCGTGGTGAATGCCGAGGAGAAAGACAGCCTGCCCATGATGCCTCGCGCGATTCGCACGCTGATGCGCGCATGTCCGTAGAAGTGGCCCACGCCTTCACGGTCGGTGAAGAAGGAGGCCGGCTTGCCCATGTCGTGAAACAGTGCCGCCCAGCGTACGAGCGGATAGGCGGGTGCCGCTGCAACGACATGGGCCGTGTGGTTGAGGACGTCATAGATATGATAGGGGGTGCGCTGATCGAATCCCTTCATCGCCACGAGTTCTGGCAGGACGGCGGCTAGGACGTCGACGGTGTCCGTAAGCACACTTCCGGCATGCGAGCCAAGCAGCAGCAGCTCCAACTCATGTGTTACCCGTTCGGATGAGATGCGGGTGAGCATGCCCTTGTTGGACATCATGCCTGCATAGGTTTCCTCATCAAGGGAAAATCCCAGCTGTGAGGCAAAACGGCAGGCACGCAGGATACGCAGGGCATCTTCGGAAAACCGCTTGGCGGGGTTTCCAACGGCCCGCACGAGGCAATTCTGAAGGTCATGCAATCCTCCGAAGGGGTCGAGCAGTCCTCGCTGGGGGTGATAGGCCAGCGCATTCATGGTGAAGTCTCGCCGGGCGAGGTCTTCCTCTATGGATTGTACGAAAGCGACGCGGTCTGGGTGGCGCCCGTCGTGGTAGGAACCGTCGACGCGAAAGGTCGTGACCTCCAGGGCGGCACCATCGACAATGACGGTGAGCGTGCCGTGGGCCGTGCCTGTCTCGTGGGTGCGGCAGCCGGCAGCTTCGAAGACGCGCTGGGTATCGCGCCAGGGGGCGCAGGTGGCAATGTCGATGTCGTTGCTGGGCTTTCCGAGCAGCGTGTCGCGGACGTATCCGCCAACGACCCAAGACTCATACCCGGCAGTCTCAAGCGTGTCGAGCGCCCGGATTGCAAACGGGGGAAGGGGAAGGGCTGAGCCTGCCCGCTCTTGAATCGTGTCGGATGTCTCCATGGGGCGGCTCCTCTCCTGCTGATCATGGTGTCGTGTGCGGGGGCGGCCGTGTTCCGCCCGCCCTATACTATTATATGGCGATTTTACCCTTGGCATCACTTCCGATTGTCCAATTGTCTTCCGGGCGAAAGATGCTGCGGTAGAGGACGGAGCCGATTTGCCTCGGCCTCGTCTTCCGAAGAGACACGGGCTGACCCCAAAGGGAGGCTCGTTGCGGTGGGCGTTGTGTTCAGGCGGCTCCTCTCGTGGCGATGCATCATTCTGTCTTGGTCATCGGAATGCAGAGGCGCTTTCGCGGCGTGTCGGGCGGCTAAGCCATTTCCGAGGCGCAGGGGCTCCCTTCCCGGACGCGCGCCGTCCCGCCCGCACCCCGTCCCGTCGTCCCTCGCCTCCCTCCGTGCGGGAAGCCGATGGGGCTGCCGGCGGCCCCATCCGACTCGCCGCCCTCCCATGCCTCCCTCATGCCTCCCGTGTGGCTCCCTCGTGGGGGGAGGGCGGCCCCCCGCGCCCTCCCGAAACTTTTTCAAAAACAGTGCTTGACGGCGGGGGCGCGGACGGGTAAAGTATCTCCTTGCGCGTTCGGCTCCGGCCAACGCACGGGGCCAGATCAGAC
>JAEZDJ010000062.1 GCA_023429565.1 Actinomycetes bacterium | reverse complement strand
GTTCTGGACCGTACCAAGGAGCCCGGCGCCATGGGCGAGCCTCTGTACATGGACGTCGTGGCTGCTCTGGCCAACGGCGGCGTGGAAGCTACCGTCATCGGCGGCCGTTACGGTCTGGGTTCCAAGGACACCACCCCCGCCTCCTTCTTCGCAGTTTACGAAGAGCTGGCTAAGGATGAGCCCAAGGAAGAGTTCACTCTGGGTATCGTTGACGACGTGACCTACCTGTCCCTGGACGAGAAGGTCTCCCCCAACACCGCTGCTGCCGGCACCATCGAGTGCAAGTTCTGGGGCCTGGGCGGCGACGGAACGGTGGGAGCGAACAAGAACTCCATCAAGATCATCGGCGACCATACCGACAAATACGTGCAGGCTTACTTCCAGTATGACTCGAAGAAGACAGGCGGCGTGACCATCAGCCACCTGCGTTTCGGCGACTCCCTCATCAGGAGCCCCTACTACGTGCACAAGGCTGACTTCGTCGCCTGCCACAATCCCTCGTATGTGACCAAGGGATTCCCCATGGTGAACGACGTGAAGCCCGGCGGCATCTTCATGATCAACTGTCAATGGAGCCCCGAAGAGCTCGAGCATCACTTGAGCCCTGAGGCAAAGCGCTACATAGCACAGAACGACATCAAGCTGTACACCATCAATGCCATCGACCTCGCTCGTGAAATCGGGATGGGCAAGCGCACCAACACCATTCTCCAGTCGGCGTTCTTCTCGCTTGCGAATGTGATGCCGCAGGAAGAGGCCATTCAGTACATGAAGGATGCGGCCACCAAGTCGTACCTGAAGAAGGGCCAGGACGTCGTTGACATGAACCATCGTGCCATCGATGCTGGCGCCACCGCCTACAAGCGGGTTGACATACCCGAAAGCTGGGCCCAGGCCGCTGGCGGGCAGGCTGCCCCGGAACTTCAGGGCCGTCCTGAATTGGTGAAGATGGTGAACGGCATCATGAATCCCGTGGGTCGGATGGATGGCGACAGCCTGCCGGTCTCGGCGTTTGTCGATCATGCTGACGGTCAGTTCGAGCAGGGTGCCGCCGCTTTCGAGAAGCGTGGCGTAGCTGTGAGTGTGCCGGTGTGGGACGAGTTGAAGTGCATCCAATGCAACAACTGCTCGTTCGTGTGCCCGCATGCCACCATTCGTCCCTTTGCGCTTACGGACGAAGAGGTTGCGGCTGCCCCGTCGGCAATCAAGCTTGTCGAGGCAAAGGGAAAGGCGGCTGCCGGGCTGCAGTACACGCTCGCCATCTCGCCGTTGGACTGCATGGGCTGCGGCGTGTGCATTGGCCAGTGCCCGACTGATGCCCTGGTCATGGTTCCCCAGGAGGAGGAGCTTGCCCAGCAGGAGGTGTTTGACTACTGTGTGGCGAAGGTGTCCGACAAGCCTGAGCTTCATGATTCCAGCGTGAAGGGCAGCCAGTTCAAGCAGCCTCTGCTTGAGTTCTCGGGTGCCTGTGCCGGCTGTGCCGAAACGTCATACGCCCGTCTGGTCACCCAGCTGTTCGGAGATCGCATGTATGTGGCCAACGCGACGGGATGCTCCTCCATTTGGGGCGGTCCGGCAGCCACTTCGCCTTATACCGTCGACAAGGACGGTCATGGACCGGCGTGGTCAAACTCGCTGTTCGAGGACAACGCGGAACACGGTTTGGGCATGCTGCTCGGCCATGAGGCCGTGCGCGACATGCTGGTGGCCGACACGGAGAACCTCCTGGATGCCGACGGCGTGGACGAGGCTGTGCGCACCGCTGCTCAGACCTGGCTTGAAACCCGTGGCGACGCGGAGGCCAGCAAGCAGGCCACCGCGGCGTACTTGACGGAGTTGGAGCGACTGGCTGCTGACGGGTCCTCTCGTGCGGTCGAGCTCGCTTCGGCCATTCTCGAGCACAAGGAGTTCCTTACCAAGAAGTCCGTCTGGATCTTCGGTGGCGACGGCTGGGCCTACGACATCGGCTATGGCGGCTTGGACCACGTGCTCGCATCGGGCGAAGACGTGAACGTGTTCGTCTTTGACACCGAGGTGTACTCGAATACGGGCGGTCAGGCTTCCAAGGCGTCCAACATCGGTCAGGTTGCGCAGTTTGCAGCTGCCGGCAAGGACATCAAGAAGAAGAGCCTTGCGGAGATAGCCATGAGCTACGGCTACGTGTACGTCGCACAGGTTGCGATGGGCGCAAAGCCTGCTCAGACCATCAAGGCCATCGTCGAGGCAGAGGCCTATCCGGGTCCATCGCTCATCATCGGGTACTCGCCGTGCGAGATGCACTCCATCAAGGGCGGCATGGTGAACTGCCAGGACGAGATGAAGAAGGCCGTCGAGTGCGGTTACTGGAACCTGCTCCGCTTCAATCCTGCGGCTCCGACCGGCAAGAAGTTCGTGCTTGACTCGAAGGAACCCGCGGGAGGCTATCAGGAGTTCTTGATGAACGAGGCGCGCTACAGCCGCTTGACCCGGGAATTCCCGGAGCGCGCGGCAGAACTGTTCGAGCGTAACGAGCAGGCGGCGGTCGATAGGTACAACCATCTGGTGAAGCTCAAGGAGCTTTACGCAGACGCCTAGGAATCGTTTGCGCTACACGGTAACGATCGATGAAGGCCCGGCCAAGCGAAAGCTCGGCCGGGCCTTCTCATTTCGCCTCGCGGCATCTGCCGGGTGAGGGGATCGACGGCCTCATTCGCGGGCGTTGGCGGAACTGGCCGTCGCATGGGTGCCTTTCGGCTAGGAGACAGGGGGTGAGGCGCTTGTCGCCATGGTTCCCGCTTTCCCTCGGTCGCTCCCCGAAGTGCGTTCATGCGCTACTATGGATGAGGCAACGGACGGGTATGGGAAGGCGGTGGCGGGAACATGGACAGGTCGGAACCATCCGTCTCTCGAGATGCTGCGGCGCTTTGCCGGTTCACGGGTGCGGTGCGCGACTGGTTCCTCTCTGCCTTCGAGGGGCCTACCCCCGTGCAGCGGGAGGCCTGGGAGGCGGTCGAGAGGGGTGAAAACGCCCTCGTCATTGCTCCCACCGGCTCAGGCAAGACCCTGGCGGCCTTCCTGTTTGCCATCGACTCCCTCATGCGCGAGAAAGCTTCCCCTGATGCGATGACTGGGGCTGGCCGGGCGGAAGAGGACCGTTCGGCGCCGCAGGGTTCCTCCGCGCGAAAGGGGAGCACACGCGTCCTCTACGTCTCGCCCCTCAAGGCGCTCGGCGCGGATGTGGAACGCAACCTGCAAGAACCCTTGGCAGCCATTGCTGATCGCGTGACGCAGGGTGGCGGAGGGGCAGCCGCCGTGCGCACCGGCATGCGTACGGGTGACACCACCCCCGAACAGCGTCGGTCGCTTCAGCGCAACCCTCCAGACATCCTCATCACCACTCCCGAGTCCCTCTACCTCATGCTCACGTCAAAGGCCCGCGAGGGGTTGCGAGCGGTGCAGACGGTCATCGTCGACGAGGTCCATGCGGTGGCAGGGAACAAGCGTGGCGCCCATCTGGCGCTCAGCCTGGAGCGTCTCGACGACCTGCTCGAACGTCCGGCTCAACGCATCGGGCTCTCGGCAACCGTCCGACCCCGTGAGGAGGTGGCCCGGTTCCTTGGCGGCTCGCATCCTGTGCGCATCGTTGCCTCGGAGGGGGATTCGGGCATGGACGTGCGGGTGATCGTTCCCGTGCGCGACATGACCGACATCCCTCCTCATCGCGGATCGATCGACGAGGGGGGTGGGGAGGCGCACGATGCCGGAAGCTTCGGCCACTCGCGTGTCCCGTCCCGGGAGCCGTGGCGATCGGATCGGGCGCTCCGTGCGGCGTTGGCAGATCAAGCGCGATCCGGCCTGACCCCCGACAGCCGGGTCGGGACCTCTTCCCTCTGGCCGTTTATCGAGGCGTCCATCTTGGACGAGGTGCTTGCCCATCGCACGACCATCGTGTTTGTCAACTCACGGGGGTTGTGCGAAAAGCTCACAGCGCGGCTCAATGAGCTCTATTCCCAGCGCTGTGCCTCGACGGCGAAAAAAGGCTCCAGCGACCCGGACATGCCTGCTGCGGGCCTGCTTGCTGCCCCGTCTCACCTCCGTTCTGATTTGGGCTCGACCACCGAGCTGTCCCAAGGCGCGCCGGCGATCATAGCCAAGGCCCACCACGGCTCGGTCTCCAAGGAGAAGCGCCTGCAGGTCGAACGCGAGCTGAAGACTGGCCAGGTGCCCTGCGTGGTGGCGACATCCAGCTTGGAACTGGGCATTGACATGGGATCGATCGATCTTGTCCTGCAGGTTGCCGCACCGCCCTCGGTCGCGAGCGGGCTCCAACGCATCGGCCGCGCAAATCATCGGGTGGGCGGCCGGTCCGAGGGCGCCATCTATCCCCGCACGCGCACGGAGATCATCGATGCCGCAGTGGTTGTCGAAGGCATGGAGAGCGGCCTCATAGAGGAAACGGCTCTCATCCGCAATCCGCTCGACGTGCTCTCCCAGCAGACGGTTGCGGCCGTCGCCCTCGGAGAGATTTCGGCGGATGCCTGGTATGAGACGGTCTGTCGCGCCGCGCCCTTCTCCGAGTTGCCGAGGCGGGCATTCGATTCCGTCCTTGACATGTTGGCGGGAAGGCATTCCTCCACGGACCTTGCCGAGCTTTCGCCGCGAATCGTCTGGGACCGCTCGCGCGGGATGCTCCTGCCGCGTCCCGGAACGCAGCGTCATGCCGTCATGACGGCGGGCACGATCCCCGACAGGGGAATGTTTTCAGTCGTCCTGCCGGAGGGCGGCGGCGAAGAGGGGCGCCGTCGGGTTGGCGAGCTGGATGAGGAGATGGTATATGAGTCGCGCGTGGGCGATGTCATCGCTCTCGGCACGAGCTCATGGCGCATCAGCGAGATAACCCGTGACCGCGTTATCGTTGAGCCGGCGCCGGGCCGCAGCGCGCGTTTGCCGTTTTGGCATGGTGAGGGAGTGGGTCGGCCAGCCGAGACGGGAAAGGCCAAGGGCGCGTTTCTCCACGATGTCGTGCGAGGCATCGTGGATGGTGGCGATGGCTACCCTGCGGAACCCGATGGCGCGGTGCTTGCCCGACTTGAAGCCGACGGGCTCAACGTCGACGCGCAGAGGAACATGGTGGAGCTGCTTGCCGCGCAGCGTGCCGCAACGGGCGTCGTTCCTGACGGCAGGACCCTCGTGGTCGAACAGTGCGAGGATGAGGTGGGCGACTGGCGTGTCATGCTGCATTCTCCCTACGGACGCCGCGTCCATGAGCCATGGGCCATGGCCGTTGCTGACCGGGTCATGCGCATGCAGGGGTTTGACCCGCAGGCGACGGCGGCCGATGACGGGATTATTCTGAGAATCCCTGCAGTCGAGACTCGCCTGCCTGGTGCAGAGCTGTTCGCTTTCGATCCCGATGAGCTTGATCGGATCGTGCGGGACCGCGTCGGCTCAACGGCGCTGTTTGCCGCCCGATTCCGCGAGTGTGCCGCCCGTGCCCTCCTCATGCCCCCTGCCGCCCCGGGAAAGCGCGCCCCGCTCTGGCAGCAGCGCCTCAGGGCTGGACAGCTTCTGGAGGCGGCTCGGCAAGAGCAGGACTTTCCCATCTTGCTGGAGACGGCTCGCGAGTGTCTGCAGGATGTGTATGACATGCCGTCCCTGCACCTGCTGATGGAGCGGCTGCAGGCAGGCACGATCCATCTCGTGGAGAAAAAGACGTCCGTGCCGTCCCCCTTTGCCGCTCCCTTGCTGTTCGGCTATGTGGGGGAGCATCTCTACCAGGGCGACCTGCCCCATGCTGAGCGGCGCGCGTCCCTGCTTTCCCTCGATCCGACGCTTTTGGGCGAGTTGCTGGGAACGGCGGACATGGCCGAATTGCTCGATCCCTCCGTCGTCCGCTCCGTCGAAGACGATCTGCAGCATGTTTCTCCCGCACGCCGCGTGCGGGGAGCGGAGGGCGTGGC
>JAEZDJ010000098.1 GCA_023429565.1 Actinomycetes bacterium | reverse complement strand
GGCTCCAGGATCGACCAGGCGCGGTCGTCGATGTCGTGGCGGTGGCAGGAGGATTCCATGGAGGCTCTTTCTCGTCGGTCTTCATGTCTCCATCATTATATCATATCTCGTGACGACACTATCTAGTGTTCATTGGGTGAATCCATGTGAGGAGTGCAAGATGGAGCTGGTGAAGCGCCTGCCAAAAGTCAAGAAGCCCGTGCTTGTGGGAGTGGGCATAGCGGTTCTCGCCGTCATTGTTCTGGTCGTGTTCCTTGTGGTGAGGGCAAACGCTCTCGGACAGGAGACGAGCACGACGGTGCAGTCGGCAACGGCCGAGAAAGGGAGCGTCAGCTCGACGGTGACGGGCACCGGTTCACTAGCCAGCGGCACAACTACCGACGTGACTGTTCCTGCGGGCATCAAGGTCACGGATGTGCTGGTGGAGAGTGGGGATGCGGTTGTTGCAGGCCAGGAACTTGCGACGCTCGACCAAGCCTCGGTCGCATCAGCGCTCCTTTCGGCGAAAGAAGAGCTTTCGGACGTCGAAGAAGAGATAGAAGGTCTCTCGAGCAGCGCCTCAGACACGTCTTCGACCGAGTACTTGGAGGCTCTCATCCTCGATGGGGAGCGCGACGATCTTGAGAAGACCATAGAGACCCTGACGACGTTGCTTGAAAGCCCAGCTATAACGGCAAATGCCAATGGCACCATCGGAACGGTGAGTGTGTCTGCGGGGTCAGAGACCTCGTCTTCCTCGTCCAGCGGTTCTTCCGGTTCTGGCACGACATCTTCGGGTTCTTCGGGCTCGGGCACCCCGTCGTCGACGACGGCTGCATCGACGACGGGGTTGGGGGATGGTGTGACGTCTACGGCGGCATACCAACTCGGATCCTCCAACACGTCGTCGGCAACGTATCGCGCAAACGCCGCAAGCACTTCCTGGGCGAACCTCGTGTATGACGAGACGACGCTGGCCACGGCTTTGCAGCTGGTGTCGGACGATGCGACCATCACCATGGCGGAGGGGGGCACGGCTCTGTCGGGCCTGTCTCTTGATGTCGCGGCGCCTGTTGCTGGACAGGTCCCGCAGGCAACCTTGGAGAGCAGCGGCCTCTATGATGGCACCCTTTCCTGGAACTGCTCGACCGGAACGTTCCAGGGAGATACTGTCTATACGGCCACCATCAAGCTCGTCGCAAAAGAGGGCTACGCGTTTTTCGAGGACATCGTGCCTGAAGTGAAGGGCGCGACGGTTGAGAGCACGGTCTTGTCTGGCGATGACGGTCGAAACGCAAGCGTTCTGCTTATCAAGGCTCAGTTTGCCAAGACGGAAAGCGCAAGCGGTTCGGGATCGGCTTCAGGGTCCAATTCTTCAGATTCTTCCAGCGGGTCCGGCACAAAGTCCTCGAGCGGATCCGCGACGACCTCGAGCAGCGGATCGTCGGGCAGTTCGAGCCAGGGCGCCTCAAGTGGGACGACATCAAGTTCGACAGGGAGCAGCTCGTCTTCGAATACCAGTTCGAGCAGTTCTGACATCAAGGAGGCAACGGCTTTCACCATCGTGTCTGATGCTGACGCCACGGTGTCCATCAGCGTGGATGAGGCAGATATCCTGTCGGTTGAGAAGGGGCAGGACGTCACTGTGTCCTTCGACGCCATTGAGGGCCAGGAATTCGATGGCGCGATCACGAAGGTGTCCGCCAGCACGTCATCAAGCAGCAGCGGCAGCACGAAGTATACCGCCACGGTGACGCTGGACAAGACAGATGACATGATGTTCGGCATGAGCGCTTCTGCCACCATCAAAATCAGCGAGAGCGACAATGCTGTCGTCATTCCGATCAGCGCGTTGCAGGAGCGTGGTTCTTACTCTTTCGTGTATACCCAGTTGGATTCCGACGGCAATCCATCCGGAGAGGCTGAGGTCGAGACCGGGCTTTCGAATGGCAGTCAGGTGGAAATCACCAGCGGTCTGTCGGAAGGCGATACCGTCTATTACACCAAGACGGAAAGCTCCAGCAAAACCACGGAGTCAGGCATGGGAACCGGTGGCAGCGGGATGTTCGGCAGTGGGGAGATGCCCAGTGGAGGCGAGATGCCGAGCGGCGGCGGTTCGGGCGGCGGCGAGATGCCAAGCGGCGGTTCGGGCGGTTCCTCCGGCTCGCGTCAGTCTCAGTAACGGGAGCGCCGCATGATTGCGTTCGAGAACGTGTCGAAAACCTATCGGGTAGGCGATGCCGAGGTTCATGCCCTTGACCAGGTAAGCCTGCGCATCGAGGAAGGAGAGTTCGTCGCTATCGTCGGTCCGTCCGGCAGTGGAAAATCCACTATGATGAACATCATCGGATGCCTGGACACGGTTGACGGCGGAACCTACATCTTGGATGACCAGGCTATCGAAGAGTATTCCGAAGCAGACCTTACCCGCATTCGCAACGAGAAGATAGGCTTCATCTTCCAAAGCTTCAATCTCATTGGGAACATGACGGCTGAAGAGAACATCGAATTGCCCCTTATCTATCAGCACATCGAGAAGAGAGAGCGTTTCAGGCGAGTTCAGGAGGCTCTTGAAAAGGTTGGGCTGGGGGAGCGGGGCAGGCATAGGCCCTTCGAGCTTTCCGGAGGGCAGCAGCAGCGTGTCGCCATCGCGCGCGCCCTGGTCACAAACCCGTCTCTCTTCCTCGCGGACGAACCGACGGGGAATCTTGATTCTCGGACGGGACGGGAGATCATGGACTTGTTCCATGACATGCACGCGCAGGGCGACACCATTGTGCTCATCACGCATGACGAATCGGTTGCCCGACAGGCGACGCGCAGCATTCACCTTCTCGATGGCCGGATAGACCAGCCCGACGACGTGAGATATAGGAAATCGTCGAGCAGCACGGAGCCCCTGCACTTGTCGAGCGAAGATTTCGAAGCAGTGAGGTGGGAGAACGCATGATCATCCAGTCGTTTAAAATGGCATGGAAGTCCATCGCCTCAAACAAGATGCGTTCGTTTCTCACCATGCTCGGCATCATCATCGGCGTCATGTCTTTGGTCGTTCTGGTTTCGTTGGTGGATAGCACCACCACATCGGTGACCGACGAGATATCTTCTATGGGCAGCAACTATCTGACAATTTCGGTTGAGGATGACAAAGGGAATCCCCTGAAGCTCGATGAGATTGCATTTTTGGCTGACGATGATGAGATAGAGGCGGCTGCCCCCTTGTCTCAGAGCAGTGTCACCGCCTCAAATTCTTATACGGAAGAGACGGCGACGGTGTACGGGACCACGGGACCCTATGCTGAAATTCAGGATCTCAAACTATCCTCGGGCAGGTTTATAAAGAACACCGACGTGGACAACCACACGAACGCTGCGGTCATCAATGCGGGTCTTGCAACAGAGGTGATGGGCCGAACGGACGTGGAGGGGGAAACCATCAACCTTGGCGGCATTGACTTCTTGATCATTGGCGTTCTTGTCGCAGATGAGGCTGATTCGACCACCACCGAAACGTACGAGGCGTATATTCCCTACACCTCCCTTGTTCGCTTTGTGGACGATGTCTCGTCCAGTGTTTCGACCTTCTATGTTTCGTCTGCCAATGAGGAAACGCTTGACCAGGCGGAAACCGCTGTCACTCAAAAGATGCTGTCCCGTTTCAGCGATGACGAGGATGCGTTCACCGTCATGAATCAATCCACCATCATGGAAGCGATGGCAAGCGTGACAAGCACGCTTGCCTTGCTCCTTGGAGGCATCGCCGCCATATCGCTTCTGGTTGGGGGAATCGGGATTATGAACATCATGCTGGTTTCGGTGACGGAACGCACGCGGGAAATAGGCATAAGGAAAGCCATCGGGGCAGGACGCGGAGCCATCATGATGCAGTTCTTAATAGAGGCCCTTGTCATCAGCCTGTTGGGATGCGCTGTCGGCATCGTGCTGTCGTGGGTTGCCCTGCAGGTCATTTCTGCGATCGGCGGTGGAGCAACCGCCTATCCGCTGTCGGTGGGAGTTGCGGGCGCGTCCGTCGCCTTTTCTCTGGGCATCGGTGTGATATTCGGGATATATCCCGCCAACAAGGCAGCGAAGAAGAAACCGATCGAGGCGCTTCGCTACACGGGATGACGAAGGGCGTTGCGCAGCGGCCTTGAGCGAAAGAAGGTGACGGGACGGCTTTTTTGCCTCCCGTCTCGGCCTGTCGATGCTGCGGAGGCTGATCTTCCAGCCGGCTTTTCAGATTACTTTTGTTATGATGCCATACATGGTATCCAACATGTCATCTGTTTGCCGGGAATGGGGCTATGCTGCTGTGGCGGCCCTTCTGGTCGTGTGCACCGTAGTTGCGGGAACGCTGTTTGGTACGCCGCCCACATTTCAGGGCACGTCCTATATGGAAAACTTCGCCCACTATGCCGATGCAGACCAGTATGCCCGTTTGGGAGATGCCCTGATCCACGGCAGCCTCTCTTTGGATCTTCCGGTGCCCGATGCCCTGGCGGAGCTCGACAATCCCTATGACTTCGAAAGCCGCTACGCCGCCAGCGACGGGGGAGCAAACCCCGTGTTCTGGGACCATGCATTCTACCAGGGGCAGTACTACTGCTACTTCGGCGTGGTTCCCGCCTTGCTGCTCTATGTTCCCTATCAGTTGGTCACGGGGTCGTGGCTCGCGACGCCGGTCGCCGTGACCGTGCTCGGCGCTGGCTTTGTGATTGCCGCCGCCCTGCTGGTCCGCCGCATTGCCCGGCGCTTCTTTGCGGACAGCGCGACCACGGCGACAACCATCGCTGCGCTCGTGCTTGTGGTGGGTGGGAGCAATCTTGCCTACCTGGTCTCAGTGCCGCGCTTCTACTCGGTTCCCATTTTGGCTTCCTTGCTGTTTACCATGCTGGGCCTGTGGTTTTGGCTCGGCGCCCGGCGGGATGTCCATGCGCCAGCCCATGCGGCGGGACTTCCGGGAGGATCGGTTCCAACGCTTTCGTGGTGGCATCTTGCAGCGGGATCAGCGTGCATGGCGCTGAACCTCGGGTGTCGCCCCCAGTTCATGTTGGCGTGCTTCCTGGCCCTTCCGATTTTCTGGAGGGATATCGTCTCCGACCGCCTGCTCTTCTCCCGGGCGGGGGCACGGGAGACCTGTGCGGCCCTGCTTCCCTTCGTGGTGGTGATCGCTCCTCTGCTCTGGTATAACTATGCCCGCTTTGGGTCGGCGCTGGATTTCGGCAGCAGCTACAACCTGACGGGTTTCGACATGACCTCCTATCAGCAAAGTTGGCGGCTGACGCCCACTTTGCTGTACTTCTACCTGCTGCAGCCATTTGACCTGTCGCGGCAGTTTCCCTTTGTCCAATCCACCGATCTCTCCTATTCGGTCGGCTGGGCTCCGACCGAGCCCATGTTCGGCGGATATCTGTGGCTAGTTCCTGCTGCTTTGCTGGTGTTCCTGCTGCCTGCGGTGAGGAAGGTGCTCAAGCGTCGGCGTCTGTGGGGACTTTGCCTGCTCATGGTGGTCTTTGCTGCCGTGGTGTTGGTGGTGGACACACGGACGGCGGGGGTGACCCAGCGCTATTTTGGTGACTTTGGCTGGTACGTGATGCTGGTGGCGTCGTTGGTTCTGTTTGCGGTCCAGGCGCAGCGGAAGGAGGGGCAAGGGCTGGGTGCCCGGTGGGGGTCGCTCGTCTTTTCCGGCGTTGCCGTGGCGGTGGCGCTGTCGATTGTCGTGGGAGGGGCCACGCTGCTGTCGCCAAGCCGCTATGACAGCATCGCTGCTTTGAACCCCGCGCTGTATGCAGAGGCGCAGGGGCTGTTCGACTGAGATAGATTTCGCTGAGTGGACACTTGGTGGGGCGGCGGCTTAGGCTGTCCTGTCGCGTTATAATACCTTCATGAACACGCGGCGACCATCTCACGACTATGACCCCTTCGAACCGGGACATGCAACTCCTGAATTCGAACGGTATGCGCGTGAGAACTATGCGACGAGGTCTCGCGGGCACAACGAGGATCGTCCCGCGCGAAGCGGGAGCAGGGACACTCGGGATTTCCCCGGCAGGCAACCCGAACCGCCTTCTGTGGAGCCACCTCGGCAAAAGGACAGGCCGCGATCGCGTGCCCGGGGATTCCTTGGCATTCTTGCCGTTATCCTGATTGCGGCCCTCGTGGAGGTG
>JAEZDJ010000043.1 GCA_023429565.1 Actinomycetes bacterium | reverse complement strand
CCTTGAGACCGTGCAGAGCCTGAGCCGCGTCGCGCGCCAGGTGGTACCGCCGGCCACGTGCCTCGAGCACCGTCTGTATCCCTGGGTATACTTCGGCGTGCTGCCTCTGTTCGCGCTTTCCAACGCGGATGTGAGCTTTGCCGGAGCCAGCTTGACTGCTATGCTGACGAATCCGGCATTCTATGGCATCTTCTTCGGATTGCTTCTGGGGAAACCTGTGGGAATCCTGCTCATGAGTTTTGCCTTGGTCAAGTTCAAGGTGGCATCGCTTCCGGAAAACGTGAACTGGGTCCATATGGTGGGTGCAGGCATTTTGGGCGGTGTCGGATTCACCATGGCCATCTTTGTGGCAAACTTGGCGTTTGACGAAGAAAGCCTCATTGCAACGGCAAAACTGGGCATTCTGCTGGCTTCATTTTTCGCGGGCGTGATCGGGTTCTCTCTGTTGACGGTGCAGGCTCGGGCGGCGCAAAAGAAGGGCGTGCTGTATCCTCAGGTGGAAGGCTTCGAGGGGTGCGTCATCCAGACGGAGGGAGAATCTGCCGTGCTGTCTTGCGCCTCGCGCGACGCTGGACGCTTGGAGGCCGAGAACGTGGTGGGCATGTCGGGAGGCGAAGAGGACGACCGTTAGAGGCGCCGCCGCCTCATCCGCCACGCGGGCTCGTGCGAGCCGGCTCGCGGAGGGGGAGGCTCTGTGCCTCAGTCGATACGAGCATCAGGAGGAATATTGTGAAAGCTGCAGCCATCGTGCTGGCCGCGGGTGCCGGAACCCGCATGAAATCTAAGAGACCCAAGGTCGTCCATGAGGTGTTGGGCAAGCCGCTTGTCCGCTGGGTTGTCGACGCCGCCCATGCGGCGGGGCTCGATCGTGTCGTGACGGTTGTCGGGCATGGTCGTGATCAGGTGATTCCCTTGGTTGAAGAGGACACGGCGGTGGTGGTGCAGGAACAGCGTCGGGGCACGGGGGACGCGGTTGCCTCATGCCGTGAGGCACTTGCCGGATTCGAGGGATCGCTGGTGGTGCTGTCGGGCGATTGCCCGCTCATCACTCCCGAGACCGTTGGGCGTTTGGTCGAGATGAGGGAAAAGGCGGGTGCGGCCGTCGTCGTGCTCACCATGGAGCTCGACGATCCCTTTGGCTATGGCCGCATCATCCGCGACGGATCGGGCGCTGTCGCACGCATCGTCGAGCAGCGGGACGCCAACGAGGCCGAAGCCGCCATCCATGAATGCAATGCGGGCTTCTATTGCTTCGACGCGCATGCCTTGTTTGAGGCGCTTTCCCACGTGGGTGACGACAATGCCCAGGGCGAGCTGTATCTGACCGATGTGCTGGCCATCTGCCGCGAGGCGGGGCGTGCGGTGCTGGCCTTGCCCGCGACGGATGTAGCCGAGTGTCTGGGAGTTAATTCGCGTTCCCAGCTTGCCGAGGCCACGGGGCTGCTGCAGAGGCGCATAAACGGGAGGCATCTCGCCGCCGGGGTGACCATGACGGATCCCGGTCTTGTATGGATTGGCCCTGACGTGAAGATGGGCCAGGACGTGGAAGTGCTGCCGATGACGTTCTTGCTGGGAGCGACGGAAATAGGCGAGGACAGCGTGGTCGGTCCGAACTCGAGGTTGACGGACACGAAAGTCGGCCGTGGCTGCGTGATCGACGAGACGGTGGCGCTGGAATCGACGATCGACGACGGTGCGACGTGCGGTCCTCGTGCCTACCTCCGTCCCGCCACGCACCTGTGCGAAGGAGCCAAGGCGGGCACCCATGTGGAAATCAAGAAGTCCACGGTGGGGAGGGGCTCGAAAGTGCCCCATCTGAGCTACGTCGGCGATACCGTCATCGGAGAGGGCGTGAATGTTGGGGCTGGGTCCATCACCTGCAACTACGACGGCAAAGACAAGCATGCCACCGTCATAGGCGATGGCGCGTTCATCGGAAGTGACACCATGATGGTGGCGCCGGTGAGCATCGGCGCCGGTTCCGTCATCGGCGCCGGTTCCGTCATCACGAAGGACGTCTCGCCCGATGCCTTGGCGCTCACCCGTCCGCCCCAACATGAGGTGGAGGGCTGGGCGGCAGAGAAGCGCAGGAGTCAGGGACGGTAAAGTTCCTGATGCGTGGAAGATGCGGAAACGGAGGACTGTCCTGCGTTCCCGCCCATCCTGTCGATACAATGGACCAGGCCGCCTTGAGTGCGGCAGCGAAAACGCGAAAGTGACGTGAAGGAGCACGCAAGATGACGGAGATGCAGAAAAGTATGGCCGTGTTCTCGGGATCGGTGAATCCCGAGCTCGCCGACAGGATAGCGCGGGAGCTGAACATCTCGCTTGGCAATGTCAAGCTTGAGAAGTTCGCAAACGGCGAGATATATGCGCGTTACCTCGAGAGCGTCCGCGGCGCCGACGTGTTTCTGATTCAGTCCGTCGCCGGCAGCCAAGTGAACGACGCGCTCATGGAGCTGCTCATCATGGCAGACGCCGCAAAACGCGCATCCGCTCGCACGATCACCGCCGTGGTGTCGCATTATGGCTATGCGCGTCAGGACCGCAAGGCTGCTGCGCGCGAACCGATCACGGCGAAGCTGGTCGCCAACCTCATGACGGTCTCTGGCATCACGCGGGTCATGACCATCGACTTGCACCAAGGCCAGATACAGGGATTTTTCGACATGCCCGTTGACCACCTGACGGCACTGCCCATCCTCGCAGACTACTTCAAGGCCAAGAAACTTGAGGGAGACCTGTGCATCGTCAGCCCTGACGTGGGGCGTGCGAAAGCGGCCAAGAAGATGGCGGACATGATGGGGGCCGACCTCGCCATCATGCACAAGGGCCGCCCCGGGCACAACAAGGCCGAGATCACGGCTCTCATCGGAGACGTCGACGGCAAGACATGCATCATCAATGACGACATGATAGACACGGGCGGATCGGTGGTCGCGGCCGTTCAGACGCTCAAGGCCAAGGGAGCGCGCACGGTGTACGTGTGCTGCACCCATCCGGTGTTTTCCGGGCCGGCCTATGACCGCTTGGAGAACGCCGAGATCGAGGAAGTGGTGATCTGTGACACCATTCCCGTTCCCCTTGAGCGTCAGACAGGCAAGATCAAGGTCGTGTCGGTGGCCCCGCTGTTTGCCCGCGCCATCGCCAACGTCTATGGAAACGGTTCGGTGAGCGAGCTCTTCGACCCGGACTTCGCGCTGTAGAGTCAAGCAATCAACGAAGGGCGGCTGCGGAGCCGTCCTTTCGAACGTTGGGAGCCCTTTCCGCGCAATCATTCCGGTGGGTGAGGGCTCTTGTCATCCGAGATTTGAAGGAAGCTGGTTATGTACCTGATCGTTGGTTTGGGAAATCCGGGCGACGAATACGCGCACACGCGGCATAACGCCGGGTTCGACACCCTTGACGCCGTTGCCGCCGAGATTGGGGCACGGTACTGGAAAACCGAGTGCGGGGCGCTGACGGCTAAGGGCGTCTATCGTGGGCACGATGTGGTGCTCGCGAAGCCCCAGAGCTATATGAACACCTCGGGAGGACCCGTCAAGCAGCTGATGGGCGCCTATGGCATCGCTGCCGACGGGCTCATCGTCATCCATGATGAGCTTGACATCGATCCTGGCACGATCCGGGTGAAGTTCGGCGGAGGCCATGCGGGGCACAACGGGTTGCGCTCCATCTGCGACAAGCTTGGCACGCGCGACTGGCTGCGCGTGCGCATCGGCATCGGTCGACCGCCGGGACGCATGGACACGGCTGACTATGTGCTGTCACGGCCAAAAAAGGAAGCGGCCGATGACTTCGCCCAGGCGATCGATCGCGGTGCCCAAGCCGTTTTCTCGCTGATCGACGTGGGGTTGGAGATGACCCAGCAGGCGTTTAACTGAGCATTGTCCGTCGGGCTTAGGCGCCTCGGCTGCCCAATGCGGTGTTTCCCCTCACTCTCCTTCGCCTTGATCTATACTTGATCATGCCGCAGCATGCGGTTGTGCTCCTCGTTGAATGAGAAGTGGGGAATGTATGCGTGCTCTCGTCAAAAGCGAGCGCGGACAGATATATGTGCTCTTTGCCATCGTCGTGCTCGCTTCGGCCTTTGGAAACCTTTCGCAGACGGCGGTCAATGCCATGCTGTCGGACATCATGGCCGAACTGTCAATTAATGTGAGCCTGGGCCAGTGGCTCACCACCAGCTATATGCTGGTATTGGGCATCACTGTTCCGGCAGCCACCTATCTCTCCAAACGGTTTGCTCCTCGCTGGCATGTGCTCATAGCTCTCGCGTTTTTTCTTGCCGGCGCGCTGGCGGACCTGTTCGCCCGTGACTTCTCGATGCTTCTGCTTGGCCGGGTGCTTCAAGCGGTGTCAACCGGCCTGCTGATGCCCCTTATGCAGACCGTCGCCATGACGCGATTTCCCGAGGGACGCCGGGCAACGGCCATGGGCATTGCCGGCATAGCGATGGGGTTTGCTCCCAACATCGGTCCGACCATCGGTGGTGCCATGAGCTTTGCTTTTGGGTGGCGGAGCTTTTTCTTGCTGCTGCTGGTGGCGGTTGCGCTGTTCGCTCTCGCCACAGTGCTGCTCGTCCGAGGAGGCAAAGCGGATCGTTCTGCGCGCTTTGACCTGTTCTCGTTCACCTTGTCCGCTCTGGGATTTGGCGGCTTGCTGCTCGGATTCTCGGAGGCGAGCAGCTTCTCGTTGGCGAGCCCCTTGGTGTGGGGCCCTCTGGTGGCAGGGGTCTTGTTTCTCGTGATGTTCGTTCGGCGACAGAAACGCATTGCCGATCCGCTTGTCAACATGGACATCTTCAAGTCGAGGCAGTTTTCCGTTGGCTTTGCCGCGCTCTGCCTGCTCCAGGCATCCTTCATGGGCATCACGCTGATAATTCCCCTTTACGTGGAGGGGCTCGGCATCGGCACGTCGCTTGATGCGGGAATCGTGCTCCTTCCGGGCACGGCGGCCGCGTTGCTGTTGAACCCCCTCGCCGGGCTTTTGACCGACCGGCTGGGCGCGCGTCGCGTCACGCTGGTCTCCGGACTCCTGCTTGCCATTGGATCGACGCTCATGGTGTTCGTTGACGAGTCCACTCCGTTGGTGGTGACGACTCTGTTCCAAGCGGTGAGGGCGTGTGGCGTGTCGGGACTTATGGGGCCTCTGATCTCGTGGAGCTTGGCAGGGCTCTCGCGTTCCGTCGTCTCCGATGGAAGCTCGTTTTCCATCGCCGGACGCCAGGCGAGCTCCTCTCTGGGCACGTCTGCGATGGTCCTGCTTGTTGCAGCATCGGGAAGCATGGCGTTTGGAACCTCGGCGCCGGCTTTCCCGTATCAGATGGCGTTCGGCCTGTCGGCCGCGTTTGCCGTTGCCACGTTCGTCCTCATTGCCGCAAAGGTCCGCTAGCCTTTCACCATGGTGAGCGAGATCTTGCCGCGATCCTTGTCCACGCCGGCAATCCATACGGTCACGGTGTCTCCGATGGCGACGACTTCGCTCGGATGCTTGATGAAGCGATCCGCCAGTTTCGAGACATGAACGAGCCCGTCCTGCTTGACGCCGATGTCGACGAAGGCCCCGAAATCGACCACGTTGCGAACGGTGCCGGTCAGCTCCATGCCGACGGCAAGGTCGTCGAACGAGCGCACGCCTTGACTGAAGACCACGTCCGGCGCTTCGTCACGAAGGTCTCGTCCCGGCTTTTCCAGTTAGGACATGATGTCTTGCAGGGTGGGCAACCCCACGCCGAGCTCGGTCGCCAGTGCGGAGGGGTCACCAACCCGCGTCCTGATGTCGGCAATCCCCCCTTTTGTCAACTCGTCCGGCTCTACGCGGGCGCGTTTGAGCAAAGCGGTTGCTGCGGGGTAACTCTCGGGGTGCACGCTTGTCGCGTCGAGCGGGTTCTTGCCGCCGGTGATGCGGAGAAAACCTGCGGAGTTCTGGAAAGCCTTGGCACCGAGTTTGGGGACCTTCTTGAGCTGCCTGCGATCGGTGAACAGGCCGGTCTCTTCCCGGTACGCGACGATATTCCTGGCCACCGTGGTATTGATCCCGGCCACGTACGCAAGCAGGCTTGCGCTTGCCGTGTTCAGGTCGACGCCGATGCGGTTGACGACGTTCTCGACGACGGCTGCGAGGGCGTTGCCCAAGGCGGTCTGATTGAGGTCGTGCTGATACTGACCGACGCCGATGGATTGGGGAGGGATCTTCACGAGTTCCGCCAGCGGATCCTGCAGGCGGCGGCCAAGGCTCATGGCCCCACGCGTGGTGACGTCGAGGTCGGGATATTCCTCGCTTGCCAGCTTGGAGGCTGAGTACACGGATGCGCCGGCCTCGTTGACGATGGTGTACTTGATCGGCAGCGGTGATTGCGAGATGAAGTCTCCGACCACCTGCTCGGTCTCGCTGCTTCCCGTCCCATTGCCGATCACGATGACATTGGCTCGATAGGTCTTGGCATAGTGCTCAAGCTTGCTCAGCGTGCCTGCGACGTCGTTTCGCGGCGGTGTGGGATAGACGGTGGTGAAATCGAGCAGCTTCCCGTACTCGTCGAGAACGGCGACCTTGCAACCCGTGCGGTATCCGGGATCGATGGCGATGATGCGCGCGTCCTTGACCGGGCGCTGTTGCAGGAGGTTTTCGGTGTTCTTCGCGAAAACCCGGATGGCGTCGGTTTCGGCCCGCTCGGTGAGTTCGGCGCGTATCTCTCGTTCCAGGGAGGGTGCGATGAGCCGCCGGTAGCTGTCGGCGATGCATTCCTGGAGCAGACCGGCGAAGGCGCTCGGCCTTTTGACGATGCCCTTTTCCAGGTATCCGATTGCGAAGTCCGCGTCTGCCTCCACCTTCACCCTGAGCTTCTTTTCTTTCTCTCCGCGGTTGATGGCAAGCAGGCGGTGATTGGGTATCTTCATGGTCGGTTCTGAAAACCCGTAGTACATCTCATAGACGGTCTTGTCGTCTTTGCTGATGGCTTCCGTCGTGATGGAGCCTCGCTTGCGGGTGAAATCGCGCAGTGCGGCGATGGTGTCGGCGTCGTCCGCCACCACTTCGGCGATGATGTCGCAGGCGCCTCGCAGGGCTGCTTCCGGGGTGCTGAACTCGCCGCTTGCCGGAGCATGGCCTGCTGCGATGGCCTGAGGATCGCCTGCGGACTCGTTCTGGGCGAGTATCAGCATTGCGAGCGGCTCCAGCCCCGCATCACGGGCTTTGGAGGCGCGGGTGACGCGCTTTTTCTTGTACGGTTTATACAGGTCCTCCACGCGTTGCATCACCGCTGCGGACTCGATTTCCATACGCAGGGAATCGTTCAGCTTTCCTTGCTCCTCGATTGAGCGCAGCACCTCAAGCTTGCGCGCCTCGAGGTTGTTGAGGTAGGTCAACCGCTCATCGAGGTCTCGCAGGGTGACGTCGTCGATGCCGCCCGTGGCTTCTTTGCGGTAACGGGCGATGAAGGGTATCGTGTTGCCGTCGTCGATGAGTTTGACGGTGGTTGCGACCTGCCGAGGAGACAGGTTGAATTCCTTTGCGAGCTGATTCTGGATGTTCGACATCGCGTTCGATCTCATTTCGGTTTCCATCGGTGATTTCCTGGTGGCTTTCGGGTGGGTGCAATGCCTTGTCGTGCCGAGCTCTCGCATGCGGTATCCCCTGTTGCCGCGCGTCGGCTCTGTGATGATTCCGAGGCTGTCTCCCCCTGAGCGTCTGTCAGCACGGCTGCTTCCGCCTGACCCTTGCATACTACTTCATTGCGGTTCCTGAAGTAACGCACGGGGGAGAATTGAGCAAATCTTGCACGATCGGAACTGTTTTGTTGGGGCCTGTTCATGGCGCATGCGGCAACGGGCGAGAGGAGGACGTCATGGATGACGCTCTGGGGTTTCCCGATAGAGGGGTTTTTCATGAATGGCTGCTGAAGAATGGGCAAGAGAGTGCGGGAACATGGCCGATGCGGGCAAAGAAAGCAGGCTTGCCTGGATGATCGACCGGCTCGACAAAAATCTGAAACCCCTGTAGGCTGTCTGAGTTGCACTCCGCGTTGCCTGTTGGCATTCGTCGGAGCCAAGCGCCTGTCCGTTGTTTGCCGCGTTTGTCAGAAGGGAAGGCCATGCCGGCGCTCATCCTGTTGATTCCGTTTTTCCTTGTGCGCTTCGGGCTTCTTTCCGCGCTGGATGATGAGGCGGCTCTCCGTGCTGCGTATTTCGCGCCGATGAGAAAAGGAGGAAGAGTTGTCTATTGGCTCTATCAGATTTCCAACGGAGCGGTTTTCGTGCTGATCCTATTCTCGTCGATTCGCACTGAGAACAGGCCGGTCTTTATCGGGGGACTCATCCTGTGCGCAATCGGTCTCGTCATGCTCGTCGTTTCGATGGTTGGCTTTGCCAAGCCTTCGCCGGGGGGAATGAGCCGCGACGGCATCTACCGGCTGTCGCGCAATCCGATGTATGTTTCCTATTTCATCTTCTTCGTCGGGTGTGTTGTGCTGACCCAGTCGCCGTTTCTGCTGGTTGCGGTGATCGTGTTTCAGGCTGCGGCCCACGGAGTGATTCTCGCAGAGGAGCGGTGGTGCGCGGAGACGTTTGGGGACGAATACGCCGACTATGCGAAAAAGGTCAGGCGCTATATCTGATCTTCTCCCTTTGAAGCTTTGCCTCCTTTGAACCTTTGCCGGGTCGGCTGAGACGTCTCCCTTGCTCACCAGGGAATCCGCAAGTTTTCTTGTCCCCGACGCTCGTCATGACGCATTCTTCCTTGTTCGGTATTGTTATATTTGTTATAGTGTTGATATAACAATAAAGAACAAATGTTGGAATGAAATGCATGAAATGAGGATGTCTATGGCACGCGTCGTTGAGACGGGAGAGGTGGGCCGAGAGCCGGTGCTTTCGGTTGAGCATGTGGTGAAGGCGTTTGGCGACAAGCGGGCTGTCGATGATGTGTCGTTCGAAGTCATGCCGGGAGACATCTTTGGCTTCATCGGTCATAACGGTGCAGGAAAGACCACCCTTATTCGCGCCATTGTGGGTGTGACGAATTTCGATGAGGGGGATATCCACATCCTTGGGAATTCTGTTCGTTCGGAAGCTCTGGCATGCAAGCGCGTGACTGCCTACGTACCGGACAATCCCGATGTCTACGAGTTTCTTACGGGCATTCAATACCTCGAATATATCGCTGACATCTTCCAGGTTCCGGCCGGGATTCGACGGTCTCACATCGAGCCGCTTGCTGAAAGGCTCAGCCTGATTTCGGCTCTCGGCGACCTCGTCTCCTCATATTCCCATGGCATGCGACAGAAGCTTGTGCTCATCGGCGCTTTTCTCCATGAGCCAAAACTGCTCGTGCTCGACGAGCCTTTCGTGGGGCTTGATCCCGAAGCGTCATTTCAGGTGAAAGGGATGTTGCGCGAACTTGCCAACCAGGGCTCGGCTGTGTTCTTTTCGAGCCATGTGCTCGAAGTGGTTGAGAAAGTCTGTGACAAAGTGGCCATCATCAAGCAAGGATCTTTGCGCGCCTGCGGTGCCACCGCCGACGTCGTGGGTGACGAGAGCCTGGAGG
This sequence comes from Actinomycetes bacterium, assembly GCA_023429565.1. GTDB lineage: Bacteria > Actinomycetota > Coriobacteriia > Coriobacteriales > Eggerthellaceae > JAEWQO01. Next base: position 52,521 of record JAEZDJ010000043.1, on the reverse strand, counting down.
ACGTGTTCCTCGACATGATTGACGGGGAAGACCCCCCGCTTTCTGGAAGGGCCGCCGGAGCGGCCGGTCCCGGTCGCAACGCGTGAGGAGGGTAGTGTGCGCTCGTTCATTCTTCTGCTGAAAATCCAGATGTTCGGCATGTTCGGCATCAACAAAGCGTTGCATGCGGACGCGGCAAAGGCGAGGCGTTCGATTGCACTTGCCCTGCTCGCGGTTGTCGGCATCGTGCTCATAGCTGTATGGTACAGCGCCACTGTGGCCAGCGCGATGGTGACCTTTGGGATGGTTGACCTCATCCCATTCACTGCCGTGCTGATTGGCTCGCTTGCCGGTGCTGTGGCCTCTTTCCTCAAAGCGAACGGAGTGCTGTTTTCTTTCAGAGACCACGATATGGTCATGTCGTTGCCGGTGTCCGTTACCTCTGTCGTGCTCTCTCGTGTTGCCTCGCTTTATGCCATGTCTTTTGTGTTTGGCCTGTTGGTCATGGTGCCTCCCTTCGTTGTGTACGCCATGAATGCGGGTGTGTCGGGCGTGGGCATGGCCTGCATGGTTGCTGTCCTGGTGCTCGCGCCGCTGCTTCCCTTGTCTGTTGCCATAGTTCTCGCTGCGTGCATCATGGCCGTGTCAGCACGATTCAGGCGTGCGAGCATCATTGCCTCCTTGTTGTCGGTCGCCCTGGTGGTGGCAATTGTATTCGGATCATGTGCGCTGACTAATCAGATGGATGGCGCAGGTTCCTTTGCTGCGGTTGCGTCCATGCAGACGATGGCTCTCGAGGGAGCGTATCCGCCGGCGCAGTGGGCGGCCGCCGCCGTCAGGTGGGGCGATATTTCATCGTTCATGCTGTTTGCGGGAGTCTCCCTTGTCTTGCCGCTGGGCTTCTTGGCGGCGCTTGTGCGCGTGTTCGTTCCGGTAAACGCCTTTCTTAGGGATGCGCGTCCCCGCGGCGTGTTCTCATTCGACAAGGCATCGGCTCCCGTCGGTGGCGGTTCACTTGATCCCGCCCGCTCTCCTTTTCGCGCCCTCGTGGCCAAGGAGGCTCGGCTGTTGATTGCGACCCCGGTGTATCTGGTCAACGCCTGTACCGGCTACGTCCTCGTTCTTGTTGTCGCTGTGGCGGCAGCGGTGGGGCGGGTGATGGGATTCTCCCCGCTTGACTCGTTGCCGCCTGACTATGTGCCGATGGTTCTCGGCCTTTTGCCTTGGCTCCTGGCGTTCTGCATGGGTATTGCATCGACGACGACGGCCTCGGTGTCGCTTGAAGGGTCAAACCGTTGGCTCATGCTGACAGCGCCCGTTTCGCCGCGCATGATCTTGAAGGCCAAGGCCATGCTCAACCTTTGCCTTGCCGTGCCCACCGTTTTGGCGAGTGGGGTGCTGCTGAGCGTCGCGGTTCCTGTCGATGCGATCACTGTGGTGGCGCTGTTCATCGTGCCGATGGCGTTTGCCCTCTTTGCGACATTTTTCGGACTGGCTCTCGATGCGTGGCATCCTCGCTATGATTGGACCACGGTCTATGAGCCGGTCAAGCGATCCGTGGCGGTATTCGTGGTCGCGCTCGGTGGGATGGTTTTGGTTGCTGCAGGCATCGCGGCCACGTTGTTCGGCGGTTCTGTCGCAATGTTGGGGGTGGCGTTGGTGATTGGGGCAGCGTCGGTTGTGTTGTTTCGCGAAACGGTGCGACAGGGTCTGAGCGACTGAGGAATGATCTTGGCACCATGCCGTCGCAACGCGCTCGGAGAAAGGACATGTTCATGATCATCCGTGTTGACCAGAAGGCTCAGGAACCGCTATATCTGCAGATACGTTCACAGATCATCGGAGCCATTGCGCGTGGTGATCTGGAGCCGGGCCAGGCCCTGCCCAGCGTTCGCTCCTTGGGAGACGACCTCGGCATCAATCTCCACACCGTCAACAAGGCTTATGCCGTGCTGCGGGATGAGGGCTATATTCTCATGCGTGGTCGGTCGGGGGCGCATGTTGCCGATCCTCGTGAAAGCGGCCGCGTCGAAGCCGAGCGTGAGAAGATGGATGGACAGCTGCTTGAACTGGCGTTGGCGTATCGTGCCCGGGGCGGATCGAGGGACGATTTCTTGCAAAGGGCCGTTGTACAGGCTGACAGCGCCTATGGACTGCCGGATGGAATTGGGTGCGACGGAGTCGCGGGACGCTTTTCTGAAAGGACGGACAGATGATGGAATCGACATTTGACACACGTGCGATCGTGTTGATAACGGCGCTCTTGCTCCCGATCATCGGTTTTTTCATGGCCGCGACGCCCTATCTCATGCGCCGGGGCGAGGTGTTCGCCGTTACCGTGCCGTCAGCGGCGCAGCAGGATTCATATCTCAAGAAGCTCAAGCGCCAGTATTCTCTCATTGTGTCTTTGACGACGGTGCTGATCACGGCGATCGCTTTTGTTTTTGCACTGATGGGCGAGGGGACGGGGGTCATGGTTGTCGTGATCGTCGGCACGCTCGTCCTCTGCGTGGGCGGCTACCTGCTCATGCTGGCGTATCGCGCGAGGACGAAGTCCTACAAACGTGATCAGGGATGGGTTGCCGAAGTTCAGGAATCGGTCGCTGCTGTGGGTGAGGGGGCAATCCCGCAGGCCCTTTCTCTCAGGTGGAACCTGTTGTATGTGCCCATCGTCCTGGTGACGGCCGCCCTTGGCGTCATCGGCTATCCCCACATGCCCGACATGATACCCATGCATGCCGATTTTGCCGGCAACGTGAACAGCTGGGAACCGAAGAGCCCGTCCGTGGTGGGGTTCCCTCTGTTTATGCAAGCGTTTCTCATCGTGTGCTTCCTCTTCAGCCACTGGGTCATCCTGCGATCCAAGAAGTGGTCCGAACCGGGTGCTCCCGCGACTTCTGCCCTTGCCTACGGGATGTTCGCCCGTGCTCAAAGCATATTTCTGCTGGCTTCCGGCTTGGCCCTTACGGCAGTTATCGGAATTGTGTTCATGCTTTCCGCCCTGGACGTGCTCTCCCTCGGACAGGCGGGTGCTCTGGTGATGGCGGTCACGGTGCCGATTCTCATCGGAGCGATTGCGGTGAGCGTCGTATACGGCCAGGCTGGATCGCGGGTGTTCAAGCGCATGCAGGGCTCCGATGCCATCCTTGCCGACGATGACGAGCACTGGAAACTGGGCGTGTTCTACTTCAATGCTGATGACCCAAGCTTGTTCTTGCCTGAGCGCTTCGGTGTGGGCTGGACGGTGAACTGGGCTCGGCCCGCCGTCTGGGCCATCATTGTCGGAGGAGCGCTGCTGACGGCTGGCTTCATTGTGGGAGTGACCTTGCTGGTGTAAGACTATATTCCGGTCCGTTTCTCGGGAAGGCGCTGAAAAGACGCGCTCTTCGGGCACGTGGGTGGCGCGGGCCCCTGCGCCTCGTGCCGCCGGCGGAGGAAGAGGGGGGCGGCGTTGCGCGCGGGAAGGACCGAGAACGGCTAGGCAGGCGTTGCGGGTTCGGCGGATCGGAGCGACCAGACAAGCGTTGCGGACGGACCAGTGCCGTGAGCCGACAGGCGCCGTGAGCCGACAAACGCTGTCGACCGCAGCGGGCCCCTGCGCTTCGTGCCGCGAACGCGAGAAATGGAAAGGCTGTCGTCCTCAATGCTTCACTTTTATATCAATGACAGAGCAAACGGCCAGTTCAGAGAGATTCCGATAAAGATAGCGCGCGGGAGACCTTGCCATTTCTCACGTTCGCGGCATTCGCTCGTGCCAGTGGCTCGCTTTTCGAGGGCGCTTGCGACATTCCGCTGACGCATTTCGGCGAATCTGCATATCCCCGTCCCTGCTTTCGGCGCCTTCCCCCACGCTTCGCTGTGCGTGGGTCAAAATTTGCCCACTTGCCCACTTGCCCACTTGCCGTTGCTCATGCGCTTGCCATGCGCAGATCGGATGAGCGTCCCTTGGAGCTTGGGAAACTACGATGGGCTGCGGCTTTCCTTCAGCGGCCTGCCTGGTCCTGTGGGCAAAGCTTGTCGCCCACGTCGCCCAGACGTTCGATCGCCCGTGCCTCGGCATCGCGGCTTGGAGACGCGCAGGCACGCGCGAACGGTTCGTTTTGGGGATCGAGGCAAAGCGATCTCGGCACGCTGATCGGATGGAACAGTATTTCCAGATCCTCTCCACGCTTGTGGGCGAGCTTCTCGAAGGAACGCACGAGATCCATGTCGACCTGCTCCATGCGTCCCGACAGCACGACTCCGCAGAACAGTGCGGTGGCGCATCCCTGGGGCATTTTCATCCGGTTTGTGTGCCACAGCAGGGAAAGCAGCGCATCTTTGGCCAGGTTCACCGGCTTGACCCTTCGTAAGGATTCCAGCGATGACAGGTGCGGGCTCAACGGTTCGACAGGAGTGCGCAGATAGCCGAGGGTGCAGTTGGAAGCGCCCAGAGCATCCATGAGGGCGTCGAACACGGCGGGTATCGCGTGGGTGTGCTGATGGCTGTCGGCCCGCAGCGTTTGTTGCTCCCGCGGGAACGCTGAGAGAAAGCGGTCGATCTGTGCGGCGAGCTCGCAGGAGACCTGTCGGTGGAACTCTTGCCGTTGGCGTCCGAGTGACAGGCGCAGCAGGCCGACGAAGTCGTGACAGAATGCTCCGCGCGAATCCACCAGCAACGACAGGGAAAGCGGGTCGGCGCAAGGATACCCCTCGACGAGGTTGAGATGCACGGACGCATGGAGCGAACCCCCTTCGACGAAGGGTGCGGCCAACGAGGCCGCCTCTGAGAACGAGGGACTGTTGGCGAATATGCTGATGCTGTTGAGCGCCCCGTGCCCTCCTGTCGCCTTGCTGAGCGAAAGGATGGCACGCGACTGATCAAAGGTGATTCCGTAGTCGTCTGCATGGAAAAAAGATGCCATAATATCCTTACGTCATGAGGATGGTTCTTGAACCTATTTTAAGTATTTTACGTAGGTTGTCCTCGTATGCGATGGGAATGATACACTAACGCAAAATAAGGCGAATGGAGCGGTCGGAAAACGAATATGAACTTCTCATTGGTTATACCGAGCTACAATGAAGCACGCAATCTGCCTGGATTCCTTGTAGCCGCTACCGAATGTCTTGACGGCGAGGATATTGACTACGAACTCATCTTCGTGAACGACGGAAGTGCAGATGACACGCCTGCGGTTCTCGAACGTGCAATTGCCCGGTATCGTGCAGCTGGGTCTGGTCGTGCAACCATCACCGTTGTGGACTTCTCAAGAAACTTTGGCAAGGAAGCTGCGCTCTATGCTGGTCTCGAACACGCCACGGGCGACTGCGTCGGCTTCATCGACGCCGACATGCAGCAGGATCCTCAGGTGGCCTTTCAAATGTATCGCTACCTGGAGGAGCACTCCGACACCGACTGCGTGGCGGCGGTCCCGGAGAAGCGGTGCGAGAGCCTTCCCCTGCGGGTGTGCAAGCGGCTGTTCTACCAGGTGTTCAATGGCATGAGCGAGACGCGCATCATCGCGGATGTGAGCGACTTCCGCGTGTTTCGCCGTCCGGTGGCCGAGGCCCTGCTTTCCCTGCATGAGCAATTCCGCTTTTCCAAGGGCCTGTTTGCCTGGGTCGGATTCAACACCCATGTCATTCCCTACGAAGTCCATGAGCGGCACTATGGCGTGAGCAGATGGACGCTCCGCAAACTCGTGTCCTACGCGTGGAACGGGGTGCTGGCATTTTCCACCTGGCCTCTCAGGCTGATCATGTATGCGGGTATGGTGCTCGCCTTCGTCTCTCTCGTGTTCTTCGGGTTGGACCTCTACGACAAGATCGCCTACAACAGTGACATCGCCATCAGCCAGGTGCTGCTCTATGTGGTGCTGTTGCTGGGCGGCATTCAGATGTTCGTGCTGGGCGTGTTCGGCGAATACATGGCACGTGCCTATATCGAGTCCAAGCATCGTCCCATCTATCTGACCCGCAACGAGTATGTCTCGCGCGCTTCTTCCGCGACGGGGGGAGGTTCTGAGCAAGAAGCCGGGAGCGTTGCCCCTGCGCCCGTCGCGGCTTCTGTGTGGGCGACGTCCGATGCGACGAAGCCTGAATCCACCTTGCCTGCAAATCCGGTCCCGGCGGAAGCCGACCACGTGGTGCGCCCCCCGAAGGGCTCTGCTCCCGAAGATCCCATCGATGGACTTTGCGCATGAATCAGGCTCGTCGGTTCCCGTTCGTGTCGCGGCGGGCGTTCCATCTTGCCCTGCTGGCGTTTGGCACGCTGTTTCTCCTCGTCGGCGCCTTCCATGGGAACGTCTGGTTTGACGAGAGCTATTCGGTAGCCATTGCCAATCATTCGTTTGGCGAGATATGGACCATTGGGTCGGGGGACGTTCACCCCATCCTGTTCTACTGGGCGCTTCATGTGCTCAATCTCGTGTTTGGGCAGAACATCCTCGCGTATCGACTGTTTGCCGTGCTGGGGGCCGTTGCGCTTGCCGCGCTCGGCTACACGCATGTGAGGCGTGATTTTGGATGGCGGATCGGCGTTCTTTTTTCATTTCTGGCGCTGTTCGTTCCCTATGTCTCCGTCATGGCCGTGGAGATACGCATGTACTCATGGGCCACGTTTTCCGTGATGCTGTGTGCGGTGTATGCCTACCGCATCGCCTCGCTTCTGCGTGCCGGGGGGCCGAATGAAAGCACTGTCGCCGCTCTGGCCTCGGGCCTGCCGCTTTGGGCCGGCGCCCCGCGGCGTTGGTGGCTGGTTTTTTTTGCGGCGAGCCTGGCGAGCGCCTACCTGCACTATTTTGGGGTGCTCTCGGCTTTTGTGGTGAACCTCCTCATGCTTGCCTTCTTGCTGCAGCGTGCCTTTAAGCTGCGGAAATCTCGTCGAGGGCACGGTGGGGTCCCGGGCGGCCATCCCCTTGCCGTTTTTCTGCTGGGCGCAGTCGCGCAGGTGGCCCTTTATGCTCCTTGGCTTGCTGCGTTGGCCAGCCAGATGGGCGTCGTGTCGCAGACCTACTGGGCGAACATGGTGTTTCCCGCAACGTACATTGAGCTTGCCACCTATCCCATCATGACGAGCCAGATGTCGTTCGCCTCTCGCGGTGCCTATGGAGGGGGATGGCAGGTCCTGGTCACGGCGCTGGGAATTGCGGCTCTCGTGTTGCTGGTGGCGCTTGTGATCTGGGCTGTCTGGCGCGCGACGAAGATGAAGCGGCCTTTGTCCGTTTCTGGCGATGTCAGAGCCGCGCTGGCCGCTCTGGCGGTGTACGGCGGCGTGCTGGTCATTGCATGGGGAGCATCGTATGTCATGAACTCGCTCATTCTCTATTACCGCTACCTGTTTGTGGCGTTGGGCCCCTTGCTGTTTGCCTGCGCCGTGCTGCTGTCCCATGTTCGCAGCCGCGTGCTTGTGGGTGGGGTCTGCGCGGTGCTGTTGGGCACGTCGCTGACGAGTCAGGCATTGTTTGTTTCCGACTGCTACGCGTCCGACAATCAGGTGCCACTTGAGAGGTTTGCGGAGGTGACCGAGTCGCTTGCCGCGGACCAGGACGGCGCCGACCCTCTTGTCGTCTCGTCTGACATTGGCATCGAGGGTGTGACGGCCGTCACGTTCCCTGACGTTCCCCAGACCTATATGGACTGGCAGAAGGGCAACTGGGATCAAGCGTATCGGGCGTATGAGCCCACGCTTTCAAGCCAAAAGTCGTGGGAGCTCATCCTTGACGACTTTCATGGCCGGTTCATCGTGCTCGGCCAATCGCAGAATGGCGAGGAGCCTCGTGACGTGGCGGACCTTTCCCAGAAGTCGGGCATCACGAAATTGGAGTCACAGACGTACTATCGTCCTTATGAGCGCACGTGGTTCACCATCGCTGTGATGGAGAAGGAATAGTCCGGCGTTTCTGGGCACTTTGCTATCATGACGGGTATGGTCAAACGAGAGGATGCGGCTCAATGGCGTTTTTGCTGGGATGCGAGAAGGTGCGGGTCGAGTTTCCCACCAAGACGGTGTTCGACAACGTGTCGCTTGGGGTGAACGAGGGCGACCGCGTCGGCATTGTCGGGCGCAACGGCGACGGAAAGTCGACCCTGCTCGACCTCCTGGCCGGCGTGCTGGAGCCCGACAGCGGGCGGGTGCTGCGCAACGGCTCGGTGCGCGTCGGCCTGCTTGGACAGGCTGATCAGCTGGACTCTCAGGTTGCGGTGGGCCAGGCTATCGTTGGGGACCTTCCCGAATACGTCTGGGCCGGTGACGCCCGAATCCGCGGCATCATTGCGGGCCTTGTTGCGGACATTCCTTGGGATGCGCAGGTGGGGACGCTTTCGGGCGGACAGCGTCGTCGGGTCGATCTCGCCCGCCTGCTCATCGGCGACTGGGACGTCCTGGCGTTGGATGAGCCGACAAACCATTTGGACGTGCGAGCCATCACCTGGCTTGCGGAGCATCTTGCTTCGCGGTGGAAACGGGGCTCCGGCGCGCTTCTGGTGGTCACGCATGACCGTTGGTTCCTCGACGAGGTGTGCACCCGCATGCTCGAGGTCCATGATCGGCAGGTCGACCCGTTCGAGGGGGGCTATTCCGCCTATGTCATGCAGCGGGTGGAGCGTGACCGGTTGGCTGCGTTGGCGGAGCAGAAGCGGCAAAATGCTTTGCGGCGGGAGCTCGCATGGCTTTCCCGCGGTGCACGGGCACGTGCGACGAAACCGAAATTTCATGTGGCTGCAGCCCAGGAGCTTATTGCCGACGTGCCGCCGCTGCGCGACGATCTGGAACTCAAGCGCATGGCCATGGCGCGCCTCGGCAAACAGGTTGTCGATCTCGAGCAGGTGACCGTGCGCTTTGGGGACCACGTCATTCTGGACGACGTGGATTGGGCGATCGGCCCCGGCGACCGCTATGGCATCGTTGGGGAAAACGGTGCTGGCAAGACCACGCTGCTGCGCACCCTGCAGGGGCTGCAGGCTCCTGATTCCGGCGAGGTGAGGATAGGCAAAACGGTGCGCTTTGCCGTGCTGTCCCAGCATTTGGACAGCCTCGCGGAGTTTGAGGGCGACCGCGTTCGCGAAGTCGTCGGCCGCTACAGCCGTCGCACCATGTTGGACGGGAAGGACATGACCCCAGGCCAACTGTTGGAGAAGCTCGGTTTTTCAAACGCTGACCTCAACGAGCCGGTCCAAGACCTTTCGGGAGGCCAGAAACGCCGCCTTGCATTCATGCTCATTCTTCTGGATGAGCCGAACGTGCTGATTTTGGATGAACCCGGAAACGACCTCGACACCGACATGCTGGCCGCCATGGAGGATCTTCTTGACACTTGGCCTGGAACGTTGCTGCTCGTAACCCATGACCGCTATCTCATGGAGCGCGTGACGGACCATCAGTTTGCGCTCGTCGACGGCAAGATCCGCCATCTTCCACGCGGCGTTGAGGAATATCTGCGTCTCATGGAGGGGCGTTCGGAGGCGGCTTCGGGGGAGGTTGCCCGCGGAAATGCCGTGAAACACGAGGAACCGCAAGAGCGCTCTCTCTCGGGAGGGGACATTCGGGCGCTTCGAAAGACCATGGCCTCGAACGAGCGCAAGGCTGAGACGCTGCGCGACAAGGCGGATGCGGTGCGCGTGCAGATGGCGGCCGCCGACCCGTCTGACTTCACGGTTCTGGGCGACCTGCAATCGCAGATTGACGAGTTGCAGGATCAGGTCGCGATGCTTGAGGACGAGTGGCTGGCGGCGGCGGAGAGGCTCGGCGAATAGGCGAGTGAAGGGGGCACATTCTGCCCTGGCCGCCCAGGACCTTCGCGGTGGCTTCCGGGCGAAATCGACAGGGAGACGCACGGGCGAGACCTTCCCGGTCGAAGCCTGAGCTTCTGGCCGAACTGAAATCGTCGGGGAAGAGCGACGTGTTCGCGGCACCTGCCTGATTTCAACCGATAGGTATACAGCGCCTGACAGATGGAAACCATCTTTAAACGGACGAGCCCGAGAGGGGCGGCGCCACGCCTATACTGTACGGATTGCACGCAATAAATCCGACAAAGGTGGAGGATGGTATGGAATCATTTCTTGACATGGTATGTTCCAGCATCGTGGTCCAAGGGGTCCTTTCCATTGTGTTGGGCGCCTTGCTGGCGTTTGTGCCACAAATCACGACGATAACTGTCATCAATCTGCTGGCGTTGTATCTGGCCATAACGGGCATCGTGTCCCTGGTGACCTATTTCCGATCAAAGAACCAGAAGAATTCTCCGAGCGTCTTGGTGGCTGGCGTGCTCTTTCTCCTGATTGCCCTGATCGTGTTCCTTTCTCCCCAAGCGGTGGCTGGCATACTTTCGCTTCTTCTGGGAGTTTTGCTCACCGTCAGCGGCGTTGTCGACATAATGAGGTCTCTCGAATTGAGAAAACGCCGTGGCAGCGCCTGGGCGGCTACGCTTGTCGTGAGCATTGTCGTTGCCATTGGCGGAATTATTATCATCATCAATCCCTTCGAAACGGCCATGGTGTTCGTCGCCGTCTTGGGCGTGCTGCTCATGGTGAAGGGCATCATCGACTTGGCGATCGAAGCCTCCCTGTCACGTCTGGCCAAACAGTTCTAGACAATTTCCCCTGCTGGAATCGCCTCCGTGACTCGGTTTCGTCTTTTCGCTTGGTGCTGAAGGAAATCGAGGTCTGATATGGATATCGTGCGCTCAAAGCTGGCCCGTCGGCTTTCTCTGCAAGCGGCGGCAATCGTGGTGGCCGCACTGCTGTTGGCCGGAATTGGTGCGGCCCAGATTGCTCATGCGGATGAATCTGATACCTATACTTCCGCAAAGATGGTCTATCGCAACACATACCTGGGAGGTTCCGGTGCCTTATGGAACGTGGCCTCCGGTCCCAAGACGATAACTCCGCCCAATGCGGCGAACGATTATACGGCCACCTATGAGTACTTTGTCACCTATACGAAGCTCGACTATCCGGGGTACACCACAACAGCTGTTCAGCCCAATTTCCTTTTCATGTACAACATATTCAGCACGACTTCATCGACGCCTTCGGGAGACCCGGATCACAATTTTGGAACAGGACTTTCTTTCGATGGCGGAATGGGGGCGTTTCTCATGCCCGACACTGTCTCGGACACCTTTGGCACGAACTATGACACAACAGGCCTGACAACCGCAATAACGATGGAAAGCGACGACGGCGTGGTGCTGGAGCAAGCGACCTCTGCCGATCTCGGTCTTCCCCTCGTCGATTCCATGGGAGTGCCCGCAGACACGTACGGCCCTGTTGCGGCGGCCAGCATTCCCAAAGTGATCAACACTCCGGATACGGAAGTTCCCTACTTCACCCTCGACTTCACCAAGCAGGATGTCTATGTGGTCAAGGTGACCGTTCGTCAGCAGGTGCCTGCGGCCATTGTGGATGCAGGCCAGTTCAGCGCTGGCTATGTGTACAACTCTCGATCGCGAACTTCCTTTTCCCAAGACATCGACTTCTCCATTCTGAACCCTCGGGATCAGACCGTCTATCGGGGTGAGCAGGCCTCGTTTGCCTCAGATGTCAGTGCCGTCTGGCAGGATGGTTCTGATTTTGACAAAGCGGAGTATATCGGACGGTTTCAATGCAGCGTCGACGGGGGAGTCACGTGGGCCGATGTCGGCAATCCCAATGATCTCATGCTTTCAGTGGACGGTGCTTCCGACCTGAATGGAGCCCTGTATCGCTATGCTGTCTCTGTCGGGTATCTTGATGACACGGTCTATTCCGCCGCGGCACGGCTCACGGTCCTCTCCCATGCGGTGTATTTTGATGCGAACACGAGTGATCGGGTTGAAAACATGCCTTCTCCTCTGTCGGATCTTGTCCCCGGGGATTCTGTCGCCCAGCCTGAGGCTGTCCCGTCGCGAAGCGGATACCGCTTTGAGGGCTGGAACACTGCGCCCACCGGAGGGGGCCAGTCTTTCGCGGCTGCGTTCGTGCAGGGGATGCCGGATTCCGACCTCACCTTCTACGCGCAGTGGGCTCCCGGTGACCCCGACGTTGCAGGGACCGTCGGGAGCACCGGGACGGGGAAAGCCTCCCTGTTTCGTGGGTCGGCTTCCTCCGTCGCCAACACGGGCGACTCATCCCTTGCCCTGCTGCCGATCATAGGCGCGGCCATAGCTTGCGCGACATTCTTGGCAAGGGCATGGGTGATTCGGAGGAAGTAGCTGTACGGGAGCCGTCTGGGGGGTCGGCGGAAAAGCTCCCGCATCGAGTTCTGTGTCGGACAGATGCAGGGGCCCTCGGCGAATCGGCAGGGTGGTTTTGATTATCGCGGGCGTTTCGGGCAATGCAGAGGAATGGCAGGCGTTCGGGCCCTGTCCGGACCAATTATTTCCAGGAGGATCCGCCTGAGCGTTTTTCTTCGGCATTCCTTGGCATGGCGTCTGCGCGCCCGTCCGATTTCGGCGATTGCGATGAGTCTGCGGACGGGCGATCGCTCCGGTCCTTGCTTTCCACGACTTTCAGCCAGGCATCCTCCTGCTTTGCCTCGGCAACCCAATCCTCCTTGGACTTGAAGGCGACGCTTCCAATCAGGCACACGATCCCGCAGAGGATGCCGCCGACCACGAAAGCGATCCAGCTGACGGCGAACCCGCCCTGACCGCTTTTGACGGCATCTTTGAGCATGTTTCTATCCATGCCGTCCCAGCCTCCGATCGAATCGAAGAGCGGCATGAAGCCCCATACCAGAAAGACGATGGTGGCCAAGAGCATGATCACGCCGCAGGCAACTCCCATCATGCGTTCTGCGCGCACCTGTTCGGGCGTCTTCACGCTGACGGTGGGAGGCAGGTCGGCTCCAAGCTCGTGACGCTGTCCGACATAGGTGAGTTCCGACAGGTCGTATTTCGATTTCTGCAAACAACCCCACATGATGAGTCCTGTTCCCAGGGCTATGGCAAACATGAAGGGCATGATGATGATCTCTTCGAGTTCGGCGCCGCCGATGTAGATGGTTGTCTCACCTTCAGGGGACACGCCGACAAGAAAGATGACGGCAAGGAGGATGACGCCGACGCCGCCGGCGATCATGAAGGGAAAACGGCGGCCGAAGCGTTCGAGCGCCTCGCCGGAGTACCGCGGTTCGATGGAGGGATTGCGGCGCCTGAATTCGCCATGGTTCAAGGCACCGACGGTGAGAACAACCACTCCCACAACCACGAACGAGAGAAACACCGCGGCCGTGAGATTGTCTCCGACGACGCCAAGCGCTCCCAGCCCCACCTGCACGCCGACCCCGACGAGGATGATGGCGACGCCAGCCACCAGGGAGAGGTCAAAGCGATTCATATGACGGTCGTAGCGTTCGGTGTCATTCTCGTCGGCCACGCTGACGCTTCCCCGCACGAGATCGTCGAGGTTCGCATGGAATAAGTCACACAGGGCAAGAAGCTTCTCCATTTCGGGGTAGTTCGTGCCCGATTCCCACTTGCTGACGGTCTGCCGGGATACGCCCAGCTGCTCGGCGAGCCCTTCCTGAGTCACGCCATAGCGCTGGCGAAGATAGATGAGGTTGTCGGCAAAGCCCATATCGGTCCCTTCTCGGTGTTCGTGTGCATCATACCTGAAATGACGGGCCTTCTCGGATGGTGCGCCGCATCTGCACGACCGAAGAAGAATGCTGTCGTCTCTGCTTCTATGGTGCGGTTGCGAGGGGGTCCGCTCCACCACCTTGGACGCGCGTTTTGGGAAATTTCCCGCACGCTGAAGTTGCGTAAGCTGTGAACAGGCATTTTAGACGGCATCGTTGAACCGATTGAATATCCGTCCTGAATTTGATAGTATGTATTACAAGTATTACAATCAAAGGAGTACGGCATGGAAACGATGCTGACCGTTCGTTTGGACGCGGCCGTCAAAGAGCAGGCGACGGCGGTGATGCGGCGTTTTGGGTATACTCCGTCAACCGCGGTGCGCCGCTTGTTCGATTATGCGGCGAAGCACGATGCGCTTCCGTTTGATCAGCGGGATAAGCCGAGCAAAGAGGAGATCAGGCGACGCATCGCGGCGTTCGACGCCTGTCATGTCAAGCGGTCCATCGACCTGACCGAAGAGGAAATCCGTGAGGAAAGGTTGCGTGTGCGCTATGGATCTGGTGCTTGACAATAACATTATCATCGATCATATAGAACGCCGCGAACCCTTTTACGAGCTTTCCCGCAAGGTATGTTTACTTGGCATTATCGAAGAGGTCAACACGTACATTAGCGTGAACATGCTGACGGATATCCACTACCTTCTGAGCAAGGATCACGGGAGTCAAGGGGCGCAGGACATGATTGAGAACAATTTGTCCTTTCTGCAACTCGTCGGCGTCACTCCCGAGGATGTCCAGCGAGCACTGTCCTCTCGATGGGAAGATTTCGAGGACTGTCTGGTTATGCGATGTGCGGAGAAGATCAGGGCTGACTACATCATCACGCGCAATGGCAAGGACTTCCGGAATTCGTCCGTTGAGGCGATAACTCCCGAGGAGTTGTTCGTTCGGCTGGAGCGGCAGGGCGTCTTATATGAAGAAGCCGACTGGTAGACGGTTCCATTCCTCAACGGTTTCCTTAAGATATCGCAAACTCTGTGCGGAAAATTATCGGAAGGGCGGGTTGAGCCGTAGAATGGGATCAAACCAGTGAGGATAGACACGTCGAGGTCCAAAGGGCGTGCGATAGGAGGCATGATGATCAGACTCGTCGCCAGCGACATGGACGGCACGTTGCTCGATGAGAACCAACGGGTTCCTGACGGCACGTATGAGCTTATCCGACGCTTGCGGGATGTGGATATTCAGTTCGTGGCCGCGTCTGGCCGCCGGCTCGACACCTTGCGCGAGTTGTTCGACCCCATCGTGGATTGCATGGACTTCGTGGCATCGAACGGTGCACAGGTGGTTGTCCAGGGCGAGACCGTCGGGTTGGAGGTGTTCTCTCATGGCGCACTCCACCGGTTGGCGGCCATCGTCGCTCTGTTCGACACCATGCACCTGGCCCTGTTCGACGAAAGGCGCAGCTACCTGTTGGATGAAGAGGCGTCCTTCGAGCGGGAGGTGGACAAGAACCTCCCTCATCAGGTGCGCGTTTTCCAGGTGCCACCTCCTCAGACGAACATCCTGAAGGCATCCGTGTACTGCGATGGTGACGTTATGGACATGGCCTACATCCTCACGCGCGAGCTGGACGACGACTTTGTGTTCGCCCCTTCGGGCCGCAAGTGGATCGACGTCATGCAGCGTGGCGTGAACAAGGCCACAGGCGTCGATCAGGTGTTGGAGGCCCATGGAATTCGGGCTGACCAGATGATGGTGTTCGGCGACTCCATGAACGACTACGAAATCCTGCGCAAGGCGGGCGTGAGCGTTGCCATGGGCAACGGTCGCTCGGCCATCAAGCAGATAGCCACGAAAGTCATTGGAACGAATGCCGAGCACAGCGTCCAGAAGGAGCTTCGCATTTTGTTGGAGTGACAGGCGCTTGCGGCATGTTTCGGATTGGTGTAAACGGTCGTCATCGGAGGACCGTTGCAAACAGGGGACGGGCACGGATGGAATCTGGACGGGCAGGGATGAGGGGGACGAGGATGGGATCATCTAATTTCAGCGAGGCGGCCTTGGCGGGCACGTGTGACGGATACGCGCAGGAGGTGACGCGCATCAAGGAACGCTACGAATTCGATTTCGTGTCCATCGGACTCACCGCGTTCGTTGGCGCCCCGCTCAAGTGGGTGTACAGTGCCGGCGAAACGGGCGAGCGTTTCCGCCGTATCGCGCTTGCGCCCGGCCACGGCATCGGCGGCATAGCCATCAAATCGGGCAAGCCTATGATGTTCACTGACATCGATGAGGAAATCGATCCGCGCGAGTACTCGTCCTATCCCATCGTGTTCGCCGAGGATCTTCGAAGTTTCTGCGCGCTTCCCCTCACGAAGGGCGGGCGCGTCGTCGCGGTGTTGCTCTGTGCGTTTCGGTCGGCGAACGATCGTCACGAGGAGGTTTTTCGCCGGCTCATAGGGAATTTGGAGGGGAGACTGCTTGATTTTGCCGTCGTGGCCGATGACTTCATGGACTTCGATCGCATTGCCTCCAGCGGCCATGCCGACTCGCCGAGAAGCCCCATCGCCGTCAGGTCCGACCTGTCACGCGTCATCGCGGCGCAGGAGGATGAACGGAAACGCATATCGCGTGACCTGCATGACGGCATCGCCCAGGAGTTGCTGAGCATCTCGTTTCTGTTCAACAAGCTTGGTTTGCATGTCGATGACGAGGGGCGGTCAATTGTTGTGGAGGCGCGTGACAACATCGACCGCATCCTCGACGAGCTTCACAACATCTCGGTCGAGCTGCGTCCGTCGGTTTTGGACCACCTGGGATTTGCCTCGGCGCTTCGCTCGCAGGCGAAGGTGTTCGAGAAGACCTACGGTGCCGAGATCGTGCTCGAGGACAGCCTGTCACGGCAGCGTTTTGACCAGGCGCTCGAGACGCAGGCATATCGCATCTGCCAAGAGGCCATTTTGAACGCCTGCAAGTATTCCGACACGGACAAGATATTCGTGGCGCTGGAGGATTCCGGAGGTTGGCTGAACGTGAGCGTCGTCGACCACGGCCGAGGATTCGATGTCGAGGGCTCCAAGGCCCGTGGCTGCGGTTTGCGCAGCATGCAGGAGCGTGCTGGCCTCATCGGGGCGACGCTGTCCGTGGAGTCGGGTGAGGGCGGCACGGCGGTGACGCTGGTGGCGCCCATGAATGTTGTCGAGGACAAGGAGGTCCGGTCATGATCCGCGTGGTGCTGGCCGATGACCATGAGATCGTGCGCGCGGGGTTCAAGATGATCATCGAACAGGACGCGAGCCTCGAGGTGGTGGGCGAGGCGGCGGACGGCGTGCAGGCATATGAGCTGATTGCGCGCGAGCGGCCCGACATCCTGCTCATGGACATATCCATGCCTCCGGGCCAGAGTGGGCTGGTGGCATGCGATAAGATCACCTGTGATTTTCCGACGACGAGAATCGTCATCCTCACGATGTTCGCCGAGCCGGAATATCTGTTCTACACGCTGCGCGGCGGCGCGGCGGGCTATGTGCTGAAGAACTCGACGCCGGAAGAGCTGCTTGCCGCCATCCATGCGGTCGTCGAAGGGGGAACCTATATTCATCCCAAGATGGCAGAGCTTTTGACCAGGCATCTTGTCGATGCCAGCACCGACGGCGATCGTTCCTACCAGCGACTCACGAATCGCGAACTGGAGGTTTTACAGCTTCTGGCGAAGGGATTCACGAATAAAGAGGTGTCAGAACAGGTGTATCTCTCGGTTAAAACGGTTGAGGCGCACCGATCGAAAATATGCCAGAAGCTCGGTCTCAGAACCCGCGCCGATCTGGTCGACTATGCCTTGAAGCACAAGCTTCTCAACGTGTGAGGCGATGCTGTCGTGGCGATGTGTGTGATTGGCCGGTCAGTCCTTGGTCTTTCGGACCGTGTCCCCGGCATCCGCCCCGCCGTGAAGCCGGTAACGCGGTCGTCCCAGTTCGAACGATAAAGCGCCCGTCGGACACGCGTCGACACATGCCCCGCAGGCCATGCAGTCGCCCGCCCGCACAATGCCGTCGTGCCCTGTGAGCGCAGGGTCGAGAATGGTAGGGTTGGCCAGGCATTGCGTTTTACAGGCATCGCAATGGATGCAGGCTTCGTGGTCTATGCTCACGTTCACCTGGCCGATGCGGCCAAGTGCCTCGTAGAACCCTCCCAGCGGACAGAGTGCTCGGCACCAAACCCGATGGCCCCAGAACAGTTCGGCAAGGATGATGGCGAGCAGCACCCCGAGCCCCGCCATGCTTCCGAACAGGATGCCCTTGTTGACGGCGCTTATGGGGGAGAAGGCTTCGAACACGGGAATGCCGGCCAGTGCGGACAGCCCGAGCACCGCGCCGGCCACCCAGAGCTTGGCATGGCGTGGCAGCGGGGTTTCCCGCACCGTGAGGCCAAGCCTGCGACGGATGGCGTCTTCGCCCTCCAGCACCAGGTTGACCGGACACACCCATCCGCAGAATGCCCGTCCGCGGATCAGGCCATACGCGATGAGCACCGGCAGAGCGAACAGCAGCCAGTCCACGGAGAACGTCTTCGATGCCGCTGCTATCTGGAGGATGCCGAAAGGGTCAAGCAACGAGACTCCTCCGATGGTTGACGATGAGAGGCTGCCGAAGAAAGGGAGCTCGGCCGGGGTGGGAACGGCATCGTCTCCGCCTGGCGCACTTCCGAACAAGGACCAGCCCGCCACGAGGACCGGCGTGGCGAACAGAACGATGACCAGCACCTGCACGCCATGGCGCAGCCAAGTCCACCTGAACGCGGGGATGTGCGGGGGTGCGCTCGGGATGCTCCTCATCGTGGGGATGCTTTCGCTATCGTGGGATCATCCTCGAAGTTCGCATACACCAGGTTGATGCCGGATACCCCTTCGATGCCGATGAAGCCGCTCGCAATCGCATGGGAGGCATCAACGGTCTCGGCCTCGATGGTGACGACGATCTTGCATCCGTTCACTTCGTGAACTTCGACACCCTCGCGTCGCTCGAGTTCGTTCGAAATTGCGGCAGTGCCCGCAGGCACCGTCTCGACGATCAGGCTTGATATGACCATGGTTGCCTCCTCATACTTGCCCGTGGCAGGTGATGCACTGATCGTGGGTAGGATCGACCGTGCGTGTGTCGGCGTCGCTGTTGGCATAATGGTCATCGGGTAGCGCGACCGCCCCATTGAGCATAGGGTTGGCCTGGTCGTTCGCCCCGTGACATCCATAGCATCCGGCTGCGCCTCGATCTTCGAAGCGGCCTTGGTGGTTCTCCGGCATGAGGGGCGGCGCTCCAGCAGGAATGTCGGCGTTCACTTCCGTTCCCGTCGATCCTCCACTGCAACCGGCGATGACGCTCATGCCGAGCGTCATGGACACGGCAAGGAAAGCCGCAATCATGCGTTTTCTCATGGTGTTCACCTCTCGATCTTCTTGATTGACACGCAGGTCTTCTTGTAGTCCGGCTCTTTCGAAAGCGGGCAGTAGGTGTCCTGCACGGCGAGGTTGACGAGCGTCTCCTGCGCGAAGAAGGGGGCGAACACCACGCCGGCGGGTGGTTCGGTGCGTCCGGACGTCGACACCTTGATGTCGAAGGACCCATGGCGCGATTTCACGTTCACCAGGTCGCCGTCTTGCAGGTCCAGTTTCTCGCAGTCAGCTTGATTGACATTGAGCAGGGCCTCGGGCAGCGCGCGGTCGAGCTCGGGAACGCGACGTGTCATCGTGCCGGTGTGCCAATGTTCCAGCAGGCGTCCCGTGCAGAAGTAGAACGGATACTCATCGTCGGGGATTTCGGCCGGCGGCTCGTAAGGACGAAACACCACGGATGGCCTCATGTCGGCGGATTTGTAGAAGCATACGCCTCCCGCCTGGTCATCCTTTCCGTAGTGGGCGATGCCGACCTCGTCGAAGCCGTCCTCCTGGCGACCCGTGCTGAAACGCCATTTGGTGCCGAGCCATTTTCCGTCCACCTCGCGAACCGGCCACGTCAGGCCGTGCTGCGTCAGATACTCGTCGTAAGGGGCCAGCTGCTTGGCCTCCATCTTGAGTTTCGATCCGAACAAACCGTCGCTGTCGTCGTTTATGGCCTTGGCTTTCTCGTTCATCGCAGGGTTCGAGAAGACGCGGTATTCTTCCCAGATCAGACGATTGATCTCACGGTCGTCGCCCTTGAAGTCGGCGGCATCCTTGTCATAAATGGAGCCGAACAGGCGGTCGAACGCGTCCTGACTGTCTATCCGTTCTCCCTCCAGCACGCGCCGTGCGACCTCCATGATGACCCAGAGGTCCCAGCGGGCTTCTCCGGGCGGGTCGACGGCTTTCTCGAACACGGCTGTTCGCCGTTCGCCGTTGCCGAACTGGCCTTCTCTTTCCACCCATAGCGACACGGGGAACACAACGTCGGCATACTGGGTGGACAGGGTGGGATAGACTTCGTTCACTGCGATGAAGGTGTCGAAAACGCCTTGGTCGCTTTCTCCTCTGCCCAGAAAGCGGGTGAGATTCGGCATCGAGACCGCCCAGTTGTTGTGAGCCGACCACAGGAAGTCCATGTTTCCCTTTGCCATCTCGCGAAACATCTTCACGGTGTGGTAGCCGGGTTTCTGGATAGAGTCCAGATATCCCTCGGGCAGGTTCCAGATGGCTTCGGTGTAGCGGCGGTGTTGCGCATTGGCCACCAGAAGGTCGGCAGGCAGGCGGTGGCTGAACGTTCCCACCTCGCGAGCGGTGCCGCAGGCGGACGGCTGCCCGGTCAGCGAGAAAGGGCCGTTGCCGGGTTGGGCTATCTTGCCGGACAGCAAGTGGATGTTGTAGATGTTGTGGTTCATCCAGGTGCCGCGGTTGTGCTGGTTCACCCCCATGGTCCACAGGGACATGATCTTTTTGTCGGGGTCGGCGAACGCGTCGGCCAACTCTTTCAGATCCTCCACGGACACTCCCGAAAGCTGGGAGGTGTACTCGAGGGTGTAGGGAGCGAGGCGCGTGGCATACTCCTCGAAAGTGATGGAGCTCACCTTGTCGACGGACTGTCCGACCGGCGAGGTGTCGTAGCCGTCATCCATGGCGTTGCCGATGTCTTCGGTGCCCTGTTTGAATTGCAGATGGTCGGCGACGAACGCCTTGTTGTACAGTTCGTTCTGAACGAGGTGGTTGGCGATGCAGTTGGCGATGGCGAGATCGGTGTTGGGTTTGAAGAGCATGACCTTGTCGGCGCTCGCGCTCGTGCGTGTGCGAATGGTGCCGAGGTCGTAATGCCTGACGTTTGGGTCGTTGAGCTTGCGGGCCGTCAGACGCGAGTACAGCATGGGATGCGCCTCCGCCATGTTGGCTCCCCAGGTGATGAACACGTCGGCTTCGTCGAGGTCACTGTAGCAGCCCGCGGGCTCGTCGGTCTGAAACACGTTCATGAAGCTGACGACGGCGCTGGCCATGCACAGGCGCGCATTCGGATCGATGTTGTTGGACAGCAGTCCTGCCTTCCAGAACTTGGCCGTGCAGTAACCTTCCGTTATGGGCTGCTGGCCTGAACCCCAGAACGCGAGACGGCTCTTATCGCTCTTCCACGTTTCCCTGAGCTTGTCCGCAACCAAGTCAAGCGCCTCGTCCCACGATGCCTCGCGCAGGCCCCCGTCCGTGCCCTTCGTGCTCCTGTCATCGCGGATGAGCGGCGTGGTGAGGCGATCGTTGCCGTACAAAATCTTGGCAAGATAATATCCCTTGATGCAGTTGAGGCCCTTGTTGGATTGGTTGTCGGGATCACCTGTGACCGACACCAGCCTTTCGTCTTTCACCTCGCAGATGACGCCGCAGCCGCAGCCGCAGAAGCGGCAGACGGCGGTGTACCTCTGCCCCTCGTCCGCTTCGTTTGATGCGCCCTGTGCGCCGCTTGAACAGCCCATCAGGGAAGACATCGTTCCTGCGGCGGCCGCGCTTGCGAGCGCCACGGCCGTGGCCTTGACGAAACATCGCCTCGTGATGTTCATGCAATCCTCCTCGTTTTCTCACTCGTCCATGCGTCCTTTATCGTTTCCTTAGGGTTCTCCTCACGAATCCGGCCGGATGCGGATGGCCACCTTCGGCTCGTCAACCACGCACCTTTCGACGCATAGGCCGCAGCCGACGCAGGAATCCTCGCTGACGACAGGCGCGAACACCGCATGGATGGCATCGCCATCGCGCAACCGGTAGTCGATGGCTATGGCCTCGTCGATGAGGGGGCAGGCGCGGTAACACACCTCGCATCGCATGCCTTGAAACGCGATGCAGAGGTCTTCGTCGATCACGGCGATGCCCATGTGCACGTCGGTGCGATCGCGCACGTCACGCAGTGCCCCGGTCGGGCAGGCTTTGACGCAAGGGAAATCCTCGCACAGGCGGCATGCCTGTTCCCGTGCGTCGATGTGGGGCGATCCGACGGACAGACCCACGGAGGCTCTCGCGACATCGAGAGCACGGTAGGGGCATGCCTGAAGGCATTTACCGCATTTGACGCAACGTGAGAGAAAATCGCGTTCTCCCTGCGACCCGGGTGGGCGGAGCAGTGCGAGATCGTCGCGTGCCGAGGAGAGCCGGTTCCGAAACGTCGTCGCTTCACCATCTTGCCCGACATTCACGGTTTCCTGCTGATTGCCCGAGCGCAAGACGAACGAAGACGCCGCACCCACGGCGGCACCGCCCGCGAGAACCGCGGCGGCAGTCTTGACAAGCCATCGCCTCGAAATGTTCATGGTGTCCCTCCTCCTTATCCCATCATGCTCTTGACATGGACCTGCGCCAATCGGGGGATTTCCGAGGCGAGGCAAGGGTTTATTACTAATTCCCCCAAGGGATATTCCCTTGGGGAGCGAAGGCGCGATCTCCTGTTTGAAAAACCCGTGTATATTTCATGGAGGAGAGATGGGAAGGGAGGAGTGTCTATGAAGAAAATCAAGAAATGGGCCTTATGGATGGTCCCTTTATGCGTGGTTGCGTCGGTGGTCGGCCTGGTTGCGTGCACGCCTGCGATGCAGGGCACCGGATCGACTGCGGGGAAACAGGAAGGGGCGGTTTCCACCATGCCCGTCGCCACGCCAGAGACAGATGAGTTTGGCGTAGTGACCGCTGAGTCGTGGAAATCGATCTATCCGACCGAATACGCCACATATGAGCTCAATGCGTCGAACTCGCCCGATTCGGGCAAGCACGACTATCTCGAACTGTACCCGGCGCTCAAGACCATGTACAAGGGTTATGCGTTCTCGTTAGGCTACGACGAGGCGTCCAGCCATCTATATTCGCTTCAAAGCGTGACGGAGACGCCGCGAACCACGCAGAAGGTGCAGGCGGCCAATTGCATCTCTTGCAAGACTCCGCAGTTCACGGCTATGGTGAACAGCCAAGGGGAAGGCGTCTATGCGCTTCCGTTTAAGGAGACCATCGCTCAGTTCAACGAACCCATCAGCTGCTACAACTGCCATGAAAATGATCCGCAGTCTCTGACGGTGGCGAGCAAGTTCTTTCTGACGTCGCTTGGGACCGATGCGGCCACGGTGCCGAAAGAAGCCCAAGTGTGCGGGCAGTGCCATAACGAATACTACTTCGATTCAACCACGAAGGCACCGACCAACCCCTATGCCGGCACGGCAAACATGACGCCAGACGCCATCTTGGCCTATTACGACGCCCGAGGCTTCAGCGATTGGAAGTATCCGGGCACGGACACGCCCATGATCAAGGTGCAGCATCCTGAATTCGAAACCGTCTATGGCGGAGACTCGACGTACATGGCCAAGCTCGGCTTCACGTGCGCCGACTGCCATATGGGTTCTACGACGGCTGATGACGGGACTACGCATGTGGATCACGAATGGACGAGTCCGCTTGAGAACGACGAGCTCATCGAGAGCACCTGCAGCCAGTGCCATGCGGATCTTAAGAGCGAGGTCGCCGATATCCAGGCGCAGGAAGAGAACCGCGTCCAGTCCATCAGCAAGAAGATCGAGACTTTGGCGAACACCATGGTGGAACAGGTTTCTGCCGGCACGCTGACGGATGAAAAGCTAACCCAGCTCCAGAAGCTCCACCGCAATGCTCAATTCTATTGGGACTTCGTTATGGTCGAAAACAGTGAGGGCGCGCATAATCTCACGCTGACGACCGCGACGCTTGACAAGTCCGAAGCAGCTGTCGACGAAGCCCTTGCGCTACTGTAACAAGCACCCATGTCTCTCCGTTTGCCGAAAGGGACACGAAACGTTTCGTGTCCCTGGTGTTTATTGAGGCGAGAATGCGGGACGGCTTGGTCTTCCGAAAAACTTCTGAACCGTAACCCTCTCCGCCCCCTGTCTTCCTGCCGCCATCTGCCGTCGGCTTGCGCGAAGGGGAACGAACCCGTATCGTGCAAGGTGACGCTTTGTAAAGACGTGAGGGAGGAAGCTTCCATGCAGGACATGCCAGTGGTGTTTGTGGGACATGGATCGCCGATGAACGCGATCGAAGACAATGGGTTCACGCGATCCTGGGAACGCTTGGGCGAGGAATTGCCGACTCCCCAGGCCATCCTGTGTGTCTCGGCGCATTGGTTTACGCGGGGGACGAAGACACCGGATGACCCCCAGCCCCAGACCGTGCATGATTTCTATGGGTTTCCCGAGGCCCTGTACCGCATAGAATACCCTGCTCCGGGCTCTCCCGACTGGGCTCACGCGACCGTTGCCCTTCTGGACGGAAGGGCTCAGATCGACAATTCCTGGGGAATCGACCATGGCACGTGGTCGGTGCTGCGCAGGACGTTTCCGAAGGCCGACATCCCGGTGTATCAGCTCAGTGTCGATGCGGGCGCCTCTGCCCAAGAGCACTATGCGATAGGGGAAACGCTCGCTCCCCTCAGAAAACAAGGCGTGCTCATCGTGGGCAGCGGCAACGTGGTGCACAATCTTGGGATGGTCGACTGGTCGAGCGAGGGCGGTTTCCCTTGGGCAGATGAGTTTGACCAGTATATCCGCGATGCCGTGCTCTCGGGCGATCATGGCAAGGTCATCGACTATCGCCAAGCAGGGTCTGCGGCCCGTCTCGCCGTTCCCACGCCGGATCACTTCGCCCCGCTGGTCTATGCGCTGGGTGCGGCGGGAACCGAAGGATCCGTCGAGACGTTCAACGAAGCTCGCACCATGGGCTCTCTTTCCATGACGGGCTACGTGTTCGTGTGACGCAAGCGCCCCAGAAGTTGGGCTTGATCAAGAGGCTTCCCAATGCGCTTTCCTGCGCGCGCATCGTGCTGTCCTTCGCCCTGCCGTTCGTGGAGCCGCTGTCGGGACCGTTCTTTGCCGTGTATCTTGCATGCGGGATCACGGATGTGCTCGACGGGGCTTTGGCCCGCCGCCTGCAGGCGACCACAAAGGCTGGCGCGGTGCTCGACAGCGTGGGAGACGTGGCGTTCATCGGAGCCCTGTTCGTTGTCGTGGTGCCGCTGCTCGCCTTGCCGGCCGCCCTTTGGCTGTGGGTGGGGGCCGTTGCCGCGGTGCGGCTGGCTTCGATTGTGGTGGGAGCCGTGCGCTATCGGGCTTGGGCAACGCTTCACACCCGCGCCAACAAGGTGACGGGACTCGCCTTGTTCTGTTTTCCTCTGCTGTTTGCGGCGTTTGGCACAGTGCCCTCGACGGTGTTCCTCTGTGCCGTCGCCACGCTGTCGGCCGTTGAGGAGCTTCTGATCAATCTTCGGTCGGATTCTCTTGACCGCGACGTTCGCGGCATGCTCTGATATGCCGCCGCATGGCTCGCTGTTTTCCTTCTGCGCTATTCGTCGAGTCCTCGCAACCGGACGGAGGGCACGATTGCCCGGAGCTGCGGCATGAGTGCGCGCAGGCTGTCGGGATCCCAGGGATGAAGGCGTCCCGCTCCTCCCAGCACGCCGTCACCGTCCTCGAAGTTCTGCAGGAACCAGGCTGGCGTCCTGCCTTCGATCCATTGGGCAAGCTGAAGGAGGTCCTCCTCTCCGTGAAGCTCGCGGACGACCGTCGTGCGCAGTTCGTATCCGATCTTGGCGTCCGTCAGGGTATCGATGCTTTCACGCACGGTCGAGCCGTCATGGTCGGGCATGCCCACGCTTTCCGCGTAGCGATGGGGGGCGTTCTTTACATCCAAGGCCACGTAGTCAATCACGTGCGCTTGGATGAGGTCGCGCAGGCGTGCGGGAAAGCATCCGTTCGTGTCGAGCTTGACCTTGAAGCCCCTCTCCCGCACCTGTGCGCAGAACGTTGCGAGATCGGGCTGCAGAAGAGGCTCGCCACCCGTGATGCACACACCGTCGAGAAGCCCCTGCCGCCTGTCCAGGAAAGCCCAAAAGTCGTCAAGAGGGTAGGTGGGAAAGGAGCCTCCGATAACGAGGTCGGCATTGTGGCAGAAGGGGCAGTGCAGGTTGCAGCCCGGCGTGAACACGGTCGCAGCGGTATGTCCGGGAAAGTCGAGCAGGGTGAGCTTTTGCAGTCCCGCGATCCTCATCAGCTTTTCGCCATCCTAACCCAAAGTCCCGCGCCGGCAATCGAGGGAGTGCCGAAAAGGAGGGGATCGTTGTTCCCCCCTGATTCCGGGATCTTTTGCGGATGCTCGCACATGAAGCCAAGGCGTACGCTTGAGTCCGCTTCGGCCATGGTGGTGCCATCGAGGTGAAGCGAAGGTCGTGGCATGATCTCCCCCAGCAAGCATATCGACAAATATACGCATGTGCGCCAACTCAGTCAAGCGGCCGGGGCGAGGGCGCTCCATTCGCGGGAGCGCGTGAAATTTTTCATCTTTCGTTGGGCACCCTGTATCCGTGGCGTGGTTGCTTTGTTCTATTTTCGCAGGTCCCTTTTCATGGCAACCCCGTTTTTCCAAGCTTATTGCTCAAGGCAAAAAACTACCAGATATTGTTGTTCAAGAGGTTCTTGCATTCAACATATTGATTAACATATTGATGACGAGGCATTGACTGGGGTGTCTGACGCTGGTAGGGTTGAGTCCATCAGTTTCGACCCTCTGCCCGCTTTGGCCTGCACCTCGTCCACGATTGTCCCGTGTTCGAACTGCGCCCTTTTTCGCCCGTGGAGGCGTCGTTGACGGCATACAAGACGCGAAGGAGAGCAGCATGTACGAGGTTCAGAAACGCGACGGCACCGTTGCGGAATTCGACATTGCGAAGATATCGGAAGCCATTGCAAAGGCGTTCGATGCTCTCGGAAAGCAGTATCATCCTTCCACGATCGATCTGCTCGCGCTTAACGTCACCGCGCATTTCGAATCCAAGATAACTCGAAACCTCATAGAGGTCGAGGCCATTCAGGACAGCGTTGAGGAAGTGCTCTCCACGGCCGGATACGCCGATGTTTCAAAAGCCTACGTCCTGTATCGTCGCCAGCGCGAGAACGTCCGCAACGCCAAGGCGACGCTCCTTGACTACAAAGCCATCGTTGACAGCTATGTCAACGTGGAGGATTGGCGCGTCAAAGAGAATTCAACCGTCACGTATTCCGTCGGCGGGTTGATCCTGTCGAACTCCGGTGCCATCACTGCGAACTACTGGCTGTCGGAGATATACGACGAAGAGGTGGCGGCGGCCCACCGCAACGCTGACATCCACCTGCACGACCTGTCCATGCTGACGGGATATTGCGCCGGGTGGTCGCTCAAGCAGCTCATCCAGGAAGGCTTGGGCGGGGTGCCGGGCAAGATCACCTCAAAGCCTGCGAGCCATCTGTCGAGCCTGTGCAACCAGATGGTTAACTTCTTGGGCATCATGCAGAACGAATGGGCTGGTGCCCAGGCATTTTCCAGCTTCGACACCTATCTGGCGCCGTTCGTGAAGGCGGACAGCCTTTCCTATGCCGAAACAAAGCAGTGTGTCGAGAGCTTCGTCTTCGGCGTCAACACTCCTTCGCGCTGGGGCACGCAAGCGCCGTTCTCCAACATCACCCTCGACTGGGTGTGCCCGGCCGACCTGCGTGACCAGCGTGCCATCGTGGGCGGCAGGGAGCAGGATTTCACCTACGGTGACTGCGCAGCCGAGATGGACATGGTAAACAAGGCGTTTATTGAGATCATGATTGAAGGGGATGCGAATGGCCGCGGCTTCCAATACCCCATTCCCACCTACTCCATCACGCGCGACTTCGACTGGAGCGAGACGGAGAACAACCGCCTTCTGTTCGAAATGACCTCGAAGTACGGCACGCCCTACTTCAGCAACTACATCAATTCGGACATGGAGCCCTCCGATGTTCGCTCCATGTGCTGCCGCCTTCGCCTCGACCTGAGAGAGCTCCGCAAAAAGTCAGGAGGATTCTTTGGCAGCGGCGAGTCGACGGGCTCGGTTGGCGTGGTGACCGTCAATATGCCGCGCATCGCTTATCTGGCAGAGGATGAGGCGGATTTCTACCAACGTCTCGACCATCTCATGGATCTGGCGGCCCGGTCGCTCAAGACGAAGCGCACGGTCATCACGAAGTTGCTCGATGCCGGCCTGTATCCCTACACGAAGCGTTACCTGGGCTCATTCGAGAACCATTTCTCCACCATCGGCCTTTTGGGCATGAATGAGGCATGTCTGAACGCGAAGTGGCTTGGGGCGGATCTCAGCACCCAGTCCGCTCAGGCGTTCACGAAGGAAGTCTTGAATCACATGCGTGAGCGGCTGTCTGACTATCAGGAAAAGTATGGGGATCTGTACAATCTTGAAGCCACGCCTGCCGAATCGACCACCTATCGGTTTGCCAAGCATGACAAGGAACGGTTCCCTGACATCGTCACGGCAAACGAGCAGGGCAAGCCCTATTACACGAACTCGTCCCATCTGCCGGTCGGATTCACCGACGACATCTTCAGCGCGCTCGACGTGCAGGACGATCTCCAGACGCTGTACACCTCCGGCACCGTGTTCCATGCGTTCCTTGGCGAGAAGCTGCCCGACTGGCATGCCGCCGCCACGCTTGTGCACAAGATAGCCGAGAACTACAAGCTGCCGTATTACACCCTGTCTCCAACGTACTCCGTGTGCAAGAATCACGGCTACCTCGCTGGAGAGGTTCACGAATGCCCGCTCTGCCATGAGGAGACCGAGGTCTACAGCCGCATAACGGGATACTATCGACCGGTGAAGAACTGGAACGATGGGAAGTCCCAGGAATTCAAGGACCGTGTCCTCTACGACCTGGGATCCTCCAAACTCGTGAGGGGCGATGCCCCTGCGGCTGCGGCAACCCCTGCCGATCAAGCGGGCGGTCGGGCGGCAGTCCCAACGACTAGGGAAGCGGTGGAGGTGCCCGACAGCGTGGCATGCGCCATGGGCGAGGCGAGCGGCGATGCGGCTGATGCGGCATCGAATGGACATGCCGCGAACGCGCTTCCCGCCGGGCTTTACCTTGTGGCAACGCGGACCTGTCCGAACTGCAAGCATGCTGCGGCTCAGATGGAGCAGGCGGGCATCGCGTTCGAGGAGCTGTTCGCCGAGGACAACGTGAGCTTGGCGCAGCATTTTCGCATCATGCAGGCCCCGACCTTGCTCGCTGTTGCCGAGGATGGATCGGTTCAGGTCACTGCAGGTGCTGCACCGGTGTTCCAGAAAATTGGCGGAATGTGTGCACCGGTGGTTGCCTAATTTGCCATACCGTCCGGCGCTTCGGCGCCGGCTTGATGAAAGGGCGCGCGTCAGACACACCCGTACCTTGCGTCACGAGAGCATACCGACAGCAGGCGCCCCAGGGATGAGCAGAGCCGGATCAGTGCGATCCGGCTCTGCTGGTTTAAGGGGTTCATTGCGACAAGGTGCCCTGCGATTGATGCGGTCAATAGGCTTCTGACACGTTGTTGGCTTGCGCTGACAGAGATTCTTCTGGCAAAGTTGTGATCATTCTGGAGTGGAGGCGGCTGCAAGGACGATCGGGTCTGTCAGTGGCTTGCCGAGCGTAGGGTAGGACGCTTCGCCGCAGGGGAAAGGACTGCCATTCTGATCGATGATCGTGCCGTAAAGCGTATGGACGGTCGTAAAACCATTCGCATAGTCATCTTGAAGGTCTCCCTCGCTTTTCGAGGACAGATCGATGATTTCGGGCACCAGCTGAAGCGATGAGCTCCCCCCGTTCCCGCATGACACGATGTTTGCTTTGACGTCGGCCGATCTCAGTTCGATGACTTTTGTCGAATAGCTTCCATCGGATCTTTCTACGGTGATTGTCAGTCTTGTCCCATCGAGAGTGTCGACCGAAGCAGCGAATTCGTCCTGTTGGGTCAGGCTGGAGCGGTCCTCATTGGTCCACAATCCAAAACAGTAATCCGACAGCTGTGACTCGTCACTGTCATCGACGGGCATGTCGACGGTTTCTCCCATCCGCTGATAGTACTTTATGCCGACGAGCTTGTCGGGGTCGTCTCGATTTTTGCCATCATTGCCGGATGTCGGCTGGACCATGTCATAGCGGGCAAAGGGTCCGTCTTCTCCGATTTTTGTTTGCTTCCAGCTGAGGGCCGCTTTCCAGAGTTCCGGGTTGCTTGATTTCGCAAACTCTTCTGATGAATAGCGATATAGCTCGCCGTGGTCGACGTTTGCCTGGATGCGAACGATGTCCTCTCCTTCGATGCGGAACAGGCATCCCGTATAGACTCCCAGCTGAGCGTATTGCTCATCGGGGGGGATAGGAAGATTCGAGTCGATGTCGAACACGATGGTGCCATCCGATCCCATCGAAAGGATGATGTCCTGCGAGGCGCCATAGGCCTGTACGGCGAAGTCAAACGGAGGCTGGTTTTGCTGCGTGCCAATTCCTGGCAGAGCAAGGGATGCTCCGACGACTATGGCCAGCAAGGCGAGGCATGCGGCAGCTGCCAGCCCTTTTGGCGTGCGACGGTTCGATCGTTTTGGAATATGTTGAACAGTGTCGCGATATGTCCGTTTATTGTGCGTGAAGAGAGGATCCCTCGCTTTGACCACGTCTTTTTGCATCTGCGTTTTCTGGAGCACGCGATCAGGCAGAGAACGAGGCGCTTTGACTTCGTCCATCATGGAGCGGTAGACGTTGAAGGGATTTTCGGTCATGAGAGGTTTCCTTTCGACGGGGCGACGGTTGCGGATGTCACCTTCGTGTGTGGAAGGCGCACATGGTTCTTTGTGCTGCCATCGGGTTTGGTCGATGCCTTTTCGCGCGCGTAGAGGGAGCGCTCATGATCCAAGCCGGTCGTATCGTCCTGCTTGCTTTGAAGAAGCTCCCTCATGCGTGCTCGGGCTCGAAAAAGCCAGGTGCGGGCGGTCGCTGGCCGACATTGCATGATTCCGGCGATCTCCTCGGTGGAGTAGCCTTCCACATAATGCAGGTTCACGGCGGCGCGCAGCTGCTCGGGCAGCTGGCCAATGGCATCCCACACGGCTGCGTCCTTCTCGTCGCGGACCGGTGCTGCGATGTCGTCTCGCTCGGGGTCGAACGCGACCGAGCGGCGCTTCCACGACGATCGAGCGAGGTCGTGGCAACGATTTATGGTCACCCGGAGCAGCCATGCCTTCAGGTGGTCATCGCTGGCGAATGCGGTCTCGTCGTTGTAGAGGCGCAGGAACACGTCCTGGTACACATCCTCGGCATCTGCCTTCAGGCGGGTTTGACTGAGGGCCAGCCGATAGACGGCGTCCCCGAAGGCGCTCATGGCTTGTGCCAGGAATGCTTCGGAGCGGGTTTGGCCCTTTCTTCGGGCTTCGGGTTCTTCGGTCATGTTTCCTCCTCGACAAAGCATACGGTTTGGATCGCCCGAATGTTTCAAGGAAGGAGCATGTAGGGAGAGTTTTCCGTCTTGCGCCAAGAAAGAAAAAGCCGCGCCAAGGTGCGCGGCTTCAGGAGCGGTGCGGTTACGGTGAGCCTGCTACACACCCACGATGACGTCGGTCGACTTTATGATTGCGAGAGCGGAAGCCCCTTCCACCAGGCCCAAAGCTTCAATGGCCTCGTTGGTGATCGACCCGGTGATCTTCGCTCCTTCGGCGGTCTCGATGGTCACGTGGCCGTTCACGGCACCGGTCTTGATTGCGGAAACCTTGCCGGCGATCTGATTTCGGGCGGAGATGTTCGTAATGGGCTCGGAACCGGTGGCGAACATGACGTTGCTGGCCTTGACGATGGCGGCGGCGGCGATGCCTTCCTTGATGCCGAGATCATGGATGGCCTCCATGGTGATGTTTGCCTTGACGGTGCTGGTCCCGAGGTCGATGGCCACGACGCCGTTCACGGCACCCTCGGCGACGGAGGAGACGGTTCCTTTGAGTTGGTTGCGAGCAGAGATCTTCATGGCGTGCTCCTTTCGGTTGAGGAGCCTCCGGCTTCTACGGAGCACTCCGTTCCGCGTGCCTCCAGTATCGCAGCATCGTCTCTTGCAGGGAAGGGTTTTTCTGCAAGGCGTTTCCTTCTGTTTGCTTTGCCATGCCTCCCATCTGTCGACGCTTTGTTCCGACGCCCTGTCCGACGCCGCGAGCCCGAGAAATGGCAAGGCAAACGAGGACCGTAGCATGTTTGGTTGCTGATGACCAGGCAAGAGCCCAGATCAGATGCCCGGACGGAATGTCGGGCTCAAACGGTCCTTGCCATTTCTCGGGCTGGCGGCGTCGGCGTCTCGGTTTGGTGCCCGATCTTTCTTGTCCGATGTCCCTGCGCTTGCTCAACGTCCTGTCCAGCGCCCCCCCTGCGTGCAACGCTTCGCCGTCCCACCTGTCGCGCTCCCCCTGTCTGGGAGGCCTTTGTCTGCTGCTTGCTGTCTCCCGTCGGCCGCATGTTCGCCCGTTGCTTGTCAGGGGCTTCCCGAACGCCTCTTCGTGCTTCGGGAGGGTCTTGGCGTGCATGCTGTTTCCGTGCACCGTCGTCATGGACACTCCTTTCTTCGGTGACAGGGCGGGTTTCTTGTGGGACAATAAAGCCTGATAAACAAATTCTCAGCATGCGAGGTATGAGCGCCCATGTCTGCCCAGTTCAACATTAAAGCGGCCGACCCTTCGGCTGTCGCACGCATCGAGCGTGAGATTGGCGTGCCGCGTTTCATCGCGGCTACCCTGGTCGCGCGAGGCCTTTCCGACCCTTCTGAGGGTCGCCAGTTCCTCGAACCTTCCTTGGAGCGCGACTGGCTCGACCCTTACCTGATCCCTGGCTTGGGTGACGTTGCCGATGCGCTCGAGGAGGCCATCAAGCGGGACGACCACATCCTCGTGTTCGGCGACTTCGACCTTGACGGCATCTCGGCCACCACGGTGCTCACGCGTGGCTTGCGCGAGTTGGGTGCGCATGCGACGCCATTCATACCCCTGCGCTTTGACGAAGGATATGGACTGACTGAGGCGGCCTTCACCCGTGCGTGCTCCCTTGGGCCCGATTTCATCGTCACGGTCGACTGCGGCATCGCCTGCAAGGCGGAGGCCGCTCTCATCGTGGAGGCCGGCGTGGGGCTCGCCATCACCGACCATCACGAGCCGGTCGACCTGGTGCCCGAAGGCGTCCCGGTTGCCGACCCGAAGATGGATGACGCGTGCGAGAGCGCCATCCTGGCTGGCGTCGGCGTGGCTCTCAAGTTGGTGCAGGTTTTGGGCGGCCGTCTGGGCAAGCCGCACCTGTGGCGCGGTTACACCGATTTCGCGACGCTGGGGACGGTCGCTGACCTGATGCCGATGCGCGGCGAGAACCGCGCCCTCGTGGCCGACGGCATCGCGCGCATGAACGAGGCAACCCGCCCCTGCATCGCGGCCTTGCTGGCCGTTGCCGGCGCCGCCGACAAACCGGTGAGTGCCACAAACCTCAGCTTCTCGGTGGTCCCCCGGCTGAATGCGGCGGGACGCATGGGGGATGCCCACCTGGCGCTCGATCTTCTGATGACCGATGACCTGGAAGAGGCTGAGCGTCTCGCGTCCGAGCTCGAAGCCGTGAACGACCAGCGGCGCTCCATCGAAGCCGAGCTGACCGAGATCGCCAAGGCCCAGGCAATCGAGGCATACCATGGACAGCGTGCGCTTGTCGTGTCGGGGGAGAGCTGGCACGAGGGAGTGAAGGGCATTGTGGCCAGCCGCTTGGTGAACACCTACGGCGTGCCGTCGCTGTTGTTCACGATCGACGGCGAGGAAGCGCGTGGCAGCGGGCGCAGCGTTGGCCAAGTGAACCTGTTCAAAGCGGTCGAAAGCGCATCCGACCTGCTTACCCGTTTCGGTGGGCATGACGCCGCCGTTGGGGTGACGTTGCCGAGCGCCCTTCTTCCCGAATTCGAGCGGCGGCTCATCGCCTACATGGACGAGCTTCCGGAAGGCGAGTTCCATCCGCTCATCGAGATCGACGCGTGCGTCGCCCTCGATGAGCTGACGCTCGACAGCGTTGCCAAGCTGGACGCCCTGGCTCCGTTTGGACAAGAAAACCTGATGCCGGTGTACTTGGCCCGTGACGTCACGCTTATGAACTGCCGCGCGGTCGGAGCGGAGAAAAACCACTTCTCCTGCGTATTGTCCGACGGGCGGGCGACGGTGTCGGGCATCATGTTCCATTGCACCGACATTGAGGCGCTCATGCACACCGATTCTGTCGTGAATGCGGCGTTCCAGGTGCAGATAGACGAATGGCGTGGTCGCAAGTCCGTCAAGGCCATGCTGCAGTCCTTGGCGCCCGCGCGCACCTGTGGCGCCCTGGAGGCGTGCCTCAATCCCGAAAACCTTTCCTTCGTGGCCGACCTGTATGCAACGAGCGATGCGGAACTCTGCACCGACCGCCCGCAGCGTTCGGAAGACGTCGAGGCCTACGAGGCGAAGCTTGAGAAAAGCCGGGAGCAGTGGGAGCGCAAGGCGGTGGAGGAGCCCTCGTCGCTTGAAAACGACATCGTGCGCGCCATCATAGGCGAAGGCGAACTGCATGAATCGCAGCGTCGCGTGCTCGACCACCTGGCTGCGGGCCGCTCCGTCCTTGCGGTCATGGCGACTGGCCGGGGCAAGTCCCTCACGTTCCAGGTTCATGCGGCCGCGCGGGCGCTTGCCCATCACGAGGTGAGCGTATTCGTGTACCCGCTGCGAGCCCTCATAGCGGACCAGGCTTTCCATTTGCGGGAGGCGTTGGACGCGTTTGGGATCGGCGTGGTGACGTTGACGGGCGAAAGCACGCCCGAAGAGCGACGTCAGGCCTTCGCCGGGCTTGCCGACGGCACCTATGACATAGCGCTGACCACCCCCGAGTTCCTGGGGTATCACGTCGATGAGTTCGTGGAAACTCAGCGCGTCGGTTTTGTGGTGGTGGATGAGGCCCACCACATTGGCCTTGCCAAAGCGGGACAGCGCGTCGCCTATGCGACCATCGGGCAGGCCATTGCGAAGCTCGGCACGCCGACGGTGCTCGCTCTCACGGCAACGGCGGGGGACGACATCGCCGCCGACATTCGCACGGCGCTCCCTCTGGACACCTGCGTTTTCGACGAGACGGGGCGCGTCAACTTGCAGCTTGACGACCAGCGCAACCTAAAAAACCGCGATGACTATCTGGCCAATCTCGTCGCCTCGGGCGACAAGGCGGTCATCTATGTGAACTCACGGGAGCAATCGGTGGCTGTCGCGCGATCCCTGCGCAAGCGCGTTCCCCAGATGGCACCTCTCATCGGTTTTTACAACGCGGGCCTATCGCGGTCGGAACGCAAGAGGATCGAGGAACTGTTCCGCACGGATGCGCTTTCGGTCTTGGTTGCCACCTCGGCATTTGGCGAGGGGGTCGACATCCCGAACATCCGCCACGTCGTGCTGTATCACCTGCCCTTCAACGAGGTGGAGTTCAACCAGATGAGCGGCCGAGCGGGCCGCGATGGGCAGGAAGCCTTCATCCACCTTCTGTTCGGCCGCCGCGATGCGGGCATCAATGAGCGCATCTTGTGCGACACAACGCCCGACCACGCCTGTCTGGCGCAGGTCTATCGCTGCTTGCGGGCGCTGCAGCGGAAGAGCGCCGACGCGTTCTTCACCCTGAGCAATGCCGACCTTGCCCGCTTGGCCAGCGAAGAAGGATCTACCGTCAGCGTGGCATCGGCCGCATGCGGCGTTGCCGTGTTTCGCGAGCTCGGTCTCATCGAGACCCATACCGCCTATGCGTCAGGGGAGGCAACGCGGTCGATCCACGTGGCTGACACGAAGGAGAAGGTGGAGCTGACCGATAGCGTGCGGTACCGCGAAGGCCTTGGCGAGCAGGCGGTGTTCCATGCGTTTCGCGACTGGGCGATGAAAGGCGAGTCCGGCGAGCTTCATGTGCGCGTGTCGAGGCCCATCCTTCCCGATGACGCCTGCGCCCCGAATCCCGGAACGTCGCGACAGGCGGAGGGAGGGCGGCCATGACCGGAAAGCAGCGGCGAGACGAACTGATCGGCGAGCCGTTGGGGCAACCGGCGCCTCGGCAGACCGTCGAGGACGATCTTCTCGGCCGTCCTCATGTGGCAGAGAAGGCCTTTTCCCCCGACATGAAGGCCAGCCCCCTGGAGCCTTTGGGAACCGAGCCTCCCGAGGACCGATTCGCGGAGCTCCAGCGTCTGACGTCGGTCTATCTCTCGGCGGAGGATGAGGCGATGCTCGCCAAGGCGTTTGCCTTTGCAAGCAACGCCCATCAGGGTCAATGCCGTAAAAGCGGCGAGCCTTTCGTGGCTCATCCGGTTGAGGTCGCCCTCATATTGGCCGACCTCCGCATGGATGTCGAAACCCTGTGCGCGGCCCTGCTCCATGACACGGTCGAGGATACCGAGGTAACTGCCGACGAGGTCGGCCGCGAGTTCAACACGCAGGTCGCTCAGCTGGTTGAGGGCGTCACGAAGATCACCCGCATTGAGGTTGAGAGCCTGTCGGACAAGCAGGCTGCAACCATCCGAAAGATGTTCGTTGCCATGAGCAAGGACATACGGGTCATCGTCATCAAGCTTGCTGACAGGCTGCACAACATGCGCACCTTGGGAGCCCTCAGGGAAGACCGCCGCATCTTCAAGGCGCGCGAGACCTTGGAGATATACGCGCCCATCGCCCATCGCCTGGGAATCAACAGCATCAAATGGGAGCTCGAGGATCTGTCGTTCTTCTACCTCGAGCCAAACAAGTATAAGCAGGTCTCGCGCATGGTGACGGAGAGCCGTTCCGAGCGCGAAGGCTACCTGGACCAGATCATCGGCATACTCCATGACGAGATGGAGAAGGTGAACATCCAGGCTCAGATAATGGGCCGTCCGAAGCACCTCTATTCCATCTATCAGAAGATGGCGAAAAAGGGCAAAGGCTTTTCCGAGATATACGACCTGATTGCCGTGCGTGTGATTGTGAAATCGGTCAAGGACTGCTACTCGGCCCTTGGGGCGGTGCACACGCTGTGGCATCCCATGCCGGGACGGTTTAAAGACTATATCGCCATGCCGAAGTTCAACATGTACCAAAGTCTGCACACCACGGTCATCGGCCCGGCCGGCAGGCCCTTGGAGGTGCAGATTCGCACTGAGGAGATGCATCGCCAGAGCGAATACGGCGTGGCGGCCCACTGGCGTTACAAGGAGAGCTCCGGGAAGGGCGACGACGACATCGACCAGCAGCTTGCGTGGTTGCGCCAGATGGTCGACTGGCAGGACGAGACCCAGGACTCGCGCGAGTTCCTCAAGGACCTCAAGGTTGACCTTGCGCCGACCGAAGTGTTTGTCTTCACTCCCAAGGGCGAGGTCATGAGTCTGCGGGCGGGCTCGACGCCGGTCGATTTCGCCTATGCCATCCATACGGAGGTCGGCAACCACTGCGTGGGTGCGAAGGTGAACGGAGCCATTGTGCCCCTCACCTATGAGCTCCAGTTGGGCGACCGCGTCGACATCCTCACCCAGAAAAGCGCGACTCCCTCGCGGGACTGGCTCAACGTCGTCAAGACTCCGTCTGCACGCAGCAAGATACGGTCCTACTTCAGCAAGGTGAGTCGCGGCGACGATCTGCAGAACGGGCGCGACAAGCTGACGCGGGAGATGCGCAAGCACGGGCTCGGCATATCAAGCGCGCAATCCATGCGGGCGATAAAATCCGTGTCGGAACATATGGGCTACAACGACGCCGATGACATGCTTGTGAACATAGGAACGGGCAAGGAAAGCGCGCAGCATGTCTCGAACCGCTTGCTGAAGATACTCGTCGACAAGGGCAACGAGGAAGCGGAGACTCCCGGCCTCGGTGCATCCGATGTGTCCACGGGCAAGCTTCCTCCCATGCTCACCAGTGTGAAGCGCCCGAAGAAGCACGAGACCCACTCCAGCAACGGCGTGGTGGTCAAGGGCATCGACGATGTGCTCGTTCGGCTGTCCCGATGTTGCAATCCGGTTCCCGGGGACGATATCCTCGGTTTCGTGACCCGCGGGCGCGGGGTGTCGGTGCATCGATCCGACTGCCCGAATGCCGTCGACCTCCTGCAGAATCCCGAACGCATCATCGAGGTGTCGTGGGAGAGCGAGCCATCGAAGAGCACCTCCTTCAAGGTGGAGGTCTTTATCGAGGCTCTTGACCGCATGAACTTGTTGAGGGATGTTGCCGTCACGCTGTCCGAAGTGGGTGCGAACGTGTTGTCGTCGACCACCACATCCCATCGAGACGGGATGGTGGAGATGCGCTTCCTCTTCCAGGTGTCGGACATCAAGCATATCGACATCGTCTTGGACAAGCTGCATGGCATCGAAGGGGTATTTGACGCTTGCCGCATGATGCCCAATGGTGGAACGGGGAAGAAGAAGCGATAGGCGAGACCGCTTCGGTCTCTGCGGATGGAAAGAAGGAGTTCTGCCATGGTGAGAAAAGTCAAAGGCACCTGTGTCCCGGTTGAGTATCTTGTGCTGGGCATGCTTGAGAACAACGTGTATCTCATTTCCGACGGCGAGGCGACCATCGTCGTCGATCCCTCGTGCCAACCTGAAGACATCATGGAGGCGCTCGGCGGCCGCGTCCCCGACGCCATTGTCTTGACCCATCGCCATTTTGACCATGTGGGCGCGGCCAAAGAGCTGCGTGAGAAGACAGGAGCCTTGGTCATAGCTTCCAAGATTGATGCCCCGTGCATCAGTGGGGAA
Source organism: Actinomycetes bacterium (assembly GCA_023429565.1). Taxonomy (GTDB): domain Bacteria; phylum Actinomycetota; class Coriobacteriia; order Coriobacteriales; family Eggerthellaceae; genus JAEWQO01. The sequence goes on along the minus strand of JAEZDJ010000043.1, from coordinate 13,918 downwards.
GAAAGGATCTCTCCGGGCGACAGAAAATTCGATCCCTGCCCGATCGATCACGTCGTCGACGACGGTGACGTCTTGAAGATTGGCACCATGCCATGGAAGGTCATCTTCACGCCGGGACACACGAAAGGCAGCATGTGCCTGTTCCTCGACTCGCAGTTTGGCACGGATCCAGAGGGGGCTCCCGTTCTCGTGTCGGGAGACACGCTGTTTCGTGGCACCATCGGCCGGACTGACTTTCCAGGCGGCGACATGGGCGACATGCGGCGCTCTTTGAAGCGCCTGGCCGTGCTTCCTGACAGCACCGTGGTGCTCCCCGGGCACAATGATCTGACAACCATCGGGGAAGAGCGCAGGCGCGTCTTCGCTCACTACGCCTGAGGTTCCGCGCCCGCTGAGGCTACTTTACAAAGATTTTACCATTCGAGATGTTCTCCTGCGGGAAAAGCCCCTTGCACCCCTTTTCGAATGTCAGATTTACGTTAAACTGATGAACTGCTGAGCCTTTTACCATTGTTGCTGAAAGGGAATTCGTGACCATAGAGTGGGCTACGTTCGTCGCCGGGCTTGCCTCCAACCCGATGCTGGTAGCCGTAACCTTGCTGAACATCGGCGTCATTGTCGTCAACGGTGCAACCGATGCACCCAACGCCATCGCCACCGTCGTTTCTACCCGTTGCATGAGCGCGAGGACAGCCATCATCATGGCGGCTATATGCAACTTTTTTGGCCTGCTGATCATCACCTTGGTCTCTGCAGCCGTTGCCAACACCATCTTCCATATGGTCGATTTTGGCGGCAACAACCAGGCCGCCCTGCTCGCCCTTCTGGCAGCCATGGTCGCCATCATCGTCTGGGGCGTCGTGACGTGGTTCTTCGGCATTCCCACCAGCCAATCCCACTCGCTCATCGCGGGCCTCACGGGCGCAGCCGTGGCCCTTCAAGGCGGCTTCGGCGGCGTGAACTGGGGCGAATGGGTCAAAGTCATCTACGGCATCGTGCTCTCGACCTTCTTGGGTTTCGGTTCGGGATGGGCTATCTCGAAGGCCATCGCGAGGCTGTGCCGTGGGTTTGACCGCATGAAGCTTGACCACTTCTTCAAGTGGGCCCAGATCGCCGCCGGTGCTGGAGTTGCCTTCATGCACGGTGCCCAAGATGGGCAGAAATTCATGAGCGTCTTCATTCTGGCCATAACCCTGGCAACGGGCGTTGGAAGTGCGGATCAGATGACCCTTCCTATCTGGCTCATGCTGTTCTGTGCGCTCAACATGGGATTGGGAACCGCCATCGGCGGGAAGAAGATCATCAAGAGCGTGGGAATGGACATGGTGAAGCTGGAGAAATACCAAGGATTCGCTGCCAGCTTCGGAGCAACGATATGTTTGCTCATCGCGACGTTCGGCGGTCTCCCCGTTTCGACGACTCACACGAAGACCACGGCCATCATGGGCGTGGGCGCCGCGAAGTGCAAAAAATCGGTGAAGTGGAGCATCGCGGTGGACATGGTGAAGACGTGGGTGTTGACGTTTCCGGGCTGCGGACTGCTCGGGTTTGCGTTTGGCTGGTTGTTCTTATTCTTCTCATAAAGAAGGGAATCGTTCATGAGCAAGAAGAAAAAGTTCGATTATTTCGAGGCATTCGAGCAGCAGACCAAGGTTGCTGTCGAAGAGGCTGCGTTGTTGATCGAGGCCATCGACGGTTTCACGACCGCTGAAGAGCTGAAGGGGGCCATGGAGCGCGCTCATCAGATCGAACATGATGGCGACGAGCTCAATCACGCCATCTTCAAGAACGTGGCAACCGACTTCATCACGCCCATCGAACGCGAGGACGTTGTCGACCTCGCTCAGTTTCTCGATGACATCGTCGACTATATCGAAGACGTCATCCAGCGCTTCTACATGTACGACGTCCACTTCATGCACAAGGACGCGCGCGAGTTCGCCTGTCTCATCAAGAAGAGTTGCGAGGCGCTCGACACGGCGATGGAAGACTTCAGGAACTTCAAGAAATCAAAGAAATTCAAACAGCTCATCGTTGATGTGAACACCTACGAGGAGGAAGCCGATCAGCTGTACATGAAGGTGATCCGCAGCCTCCATACGGAAGATCGCGAAAACCCCATGCGCGTGCTGGTGTGGTCGCAGATATTCAGCTGCATGGAAAAGTGCTGCGATGCATGCGAGCACGCTGCCGACACCATGAACACCATCCTGCTGAAGAACGTCTAGAAAGACCGGCTGCTCAACCTCGAAAGGGCGTCTCAATCGGCGCCCTTTCGATCGTTCTGGTCGGAAGGGTCCTGCCGTTCGGCCCCTCTCCTTGCCGCCCGGGATCTCCTGGCCATGCGGACCCTCTTTGTGGCAGGGGCATCCTTTGCCTTCCCTCTGTCACGCTCCACCTTGCCTTTTGGTTGGCGAACGCGTCGGGCGACGGATTTGACTGGCCGCGTGACGGTATGGGCCACCACATCGGAATAGTCGTGGGGCGGTCTGGTGCGCCAGCCGAGGGAGAGCGATGCATACCGCAGGATCAACACCAGGCCGACGCATGCGAATGCCGCCCATTGCTCCAGGATGTGGTTCTGCTTCATGAGGGCATAGACGATGGAGCCCATGAGCGCGGCAGATCCATAGAGGGCCCCCGCTTGAAAAGCCTCGGGCTCGCGGTTCATGAACACGTCACGCAGGATTCCGCCTCCGACGGCGGCGACCGTGCCGATGACCACCGAGGGCACGATGCCGAGTCCCGCCGAAAGTCCCTTTCCCACGCTGAGGACGGCCCAGAGGCCGACCGACAGGTTGTCGAGGAGGTCGACGACGGGGTCCAGATAGGTGGCCAGCTTGCCGAAGAAGAACACGACGACCCCGGCTGCGGCGCAGGCCAGAAGCAATTCGGGCTTCTGAAAGGCATAGATGCCGTAATTCTGCAACAGCAGGTCGCGCATGACGCCGCCGGCCAGGCCGGCGGTCAACGCGATGCAGACCACTCCAAACATGTCATAGCGTGCGCGAACCGCGCTCATGGCCCCGGAAAGGCCACCGGTCAGCGCAGCTGCCAGTTCAAGCCAGAACGGAATGGGCAGGACGACCTCGAGCATGCTCTAGACCGAAACCGATGCATCGTCGGGAGTGTCGGGGTCTTGCACCGACAACACTGCGGCGACGGTTGGCTTGCCCGAGAAATCGAGGTCGCCCGTGATCTCATGAGCCATCTGAGCGTCGAACCCGTCAGTCAGGAACGTGTGGATGTTGCCGACGGCGTGATCGACGGCGCCATCGTAAATATCCCAGAAACTCGTCTTCTCATGCTCCCCGGTGAAGGGGTTTTCCCAGGACGCATGGTCATGGTTGTCGAACTCGCTCTCGGTGATTTCATGAGGGCGGTGGCTCATCGACCGATAGAAAGAGTAGGGACGAACCAGTTCCTCCATGCGACTGAGGATGGCTCGCTTCGTGCCCGTCGCCGAATGGAGAAGGCGTTGCGCGACCCGGAAGCTTTTCACTGACGAGGAAAACATGGCAGGGGGGATGATGAGGCCATAGACGGTCAACGCGAGGTATGCATACATTTTGGAGACCGTCGCGAGGACGAAGGCATCGCCTTTGAGGATGGCCTGTGAAGGGTCGAATGTCGCCACGGTCTTTCCTTGACGAGTGAACAGGACCATCTCGTCAAATTCGCTTTCGATGACTGCATGCACCTCGCTTCCATTGGAGCGGGACAGTCCGGGCTCTCCTGCATCGCAAACGCGGTATTCGTGAAAGAACACGAGGGGATGCATGGCTGAATCCAGCGTGTAGTGGCAGAGAAACCCCAAAGCGTAGGCACGGCCGACCCGCTGCTCATTTTCGTCGAGGATGTCGAGCGAGCTTTTCAGGGCGGCCAGCAACTGGTTGGGCTTCTCGTTGTGCATGATGGTGCCAAGGCGGTTGAATGCGCGCAGCCGGGGAACCAGCATCGAATAAAACAGGGGATCGGGCCCCTGGTTGCCCAGCAAGAATGCCTCCGCCTCGTCGCGACGGGCTCCGATGGTGCTTCGTATCTGATCGTAAACGTCCTGGCCAAATGTGTCATGGGTGATGAGTGCCGGCATGAGGCCCTCCCTTTCTGACTCAGATGCTGCGTGTGTGCTGCTCGTATCATATACAAAGCAGCACGAATTGTTAACCGCTGTGATCCAGTTGTGAAAGAGCGTGCGCGAAGTGGGTTGGACACGCTTGGCGAGGCCGTCAGAGCCGCAAGGCTGCTCCTTTTAAATATGGAGCATATGTGAATCAACAGTGTAGTAACCGTGAAGTAACGATTAGATAACTGCTTTCCAAAAAATGTCAGGACGCGATCCCTGGAGACGGTGGCATAATTCCACAGAATTGTTAGATAGGGATAACTTTTGCGTTTCGACAGGACGCAGGTGTTCACGATACGGAGAAAAGGACTGCGATGCTGCCAAAAAAAGTTTCGAATGCGATGCACTGCGGCTTGGCTGCGACGCTCGCCATCACGATGGCGTTGCCGACGCAAGCGCTTGCTCAGGAGGAAGACCCATCTCCCGATCTGCTTGCCCAAGACGCGGGCGAATCGGGAGATGCCTCTGTCGTTGATGCCGTTCAGCAAAGCTCACATGCGGTCGTCGATGCGACGTCAGTTGGCGAGGAAGATGCCGCATCGGCGAGCGACGGGGCTTCCCAGGAGGACGGTGTTCCTGCTTTGTCCGACGAGGGCGACGGCAACGTCACCATCATCGTCCAACTTGAAGAGGCTGAGAATCAGGGGTTTAGCCTGTTCAGCTTTTTGTTCGATAATTCTGACGAATCTCGCCATTCCCGTTTCAAGGACGAGATCCGCGAGCTCGCCTCCGCAGTGGAGACCGCTCCTGCTGCCGAGGAGTCCGAAGAAAGCGATTCGGACGAGAGGACGCAAAACGGCGGAGAGGGCATGGCGCTGCTTTCGGCCAAGACGGACGCGTCGTCGAGCTCGGGAGATGGCGAAGTCCAGGAACTTCACGACTATTACAACGTCATTGACGGCTTTGCGGTGAAGGCGCCGGCGTCCATCCTCGATGACATCAAAGCACTGTCCGGAGTGAAGAATGCGTTCATCGAAACAGTGTACGAAGTCCCCACCGATCAGGAGTCCACGGGGACGACCACACTGGACGTGGCCGAGCTCAAGAATCAAAACGCCCTTGACGCGACAGGTGCCGATGAAACGGGCTTCACGGGCAAGGGACAGACCGTCGCCATCATCGACACCGGGCTGGACACCGACCATGAGGCATTTGGCGGCGACGTGCCCGATAGTACCCTCGCACTCACCTCATCAGGCGTGGACGGCCTGCGCGGCAGTCTCAAGGGATCCGGTGCCCAGTACATCAGCGAAAAGATTCCCTTTGCCTACGATTATGCCGACGGCGACAGCGACGTGAACCCCGGTGTCTCCGGCTTGGAGCATGGTACGCATGTTGCGGGCATCGCTGCTGCAAATGGAGGGGACCAGATTCGCGGCACCGCGCCCGATGCTCAAATCCTTGCCATGAAGGTGGCATCCGACAGCGACAGAGGCTTGTATGATTCGGCCATTCTTGCTGCGCTTGACGATTGCGCCCTGCTTCTGCCCGACTCCATAAACGTCTCGCTCGGCCGCGATGCAGGTTTTGGTGACGGTGGAGAGGCCACGTACGCGGATGCGATAGGAACTCTGGAAGATGCGGGCGTCACGGTGAACGTGGCGGCCGGCAATTCGTATTCCTATGGCTACAACAACCAGTCCGGCGAAAACAAGCCTTATGCGGAGGATCCCGACAACAGCGTGGTCTCCACCCCCGCTTCGGTGTCCAGCTCTCTTGCCGTGGCAAGCGTCGGCAGCGATCCCCTTGAGGTTGCCGATGGCGGCGACGAAGGATCCTATATCACGACGTCCGATGGCACCAAGATGCAGTATTGGGAAGCCAAGGGACCTGATGGTGAAGTGAGGGCAAAGAAGTTTGCCGATCTGGTCGACGGCGACTACGACGTGGTGTGGGGTGACGTGATGAAGATCACGGGTTCACTCCATTGCGGCGAGCTTGAGATCGATGGCGACACCTATGGGCCTGTCGCGGGGCAGTTGGAAGGCAAGATCCTGCTTGTTGAAGGACATGGCGATCCCACGGGCATGAGCGTCATCTCCTATGCCCGCGCGCTGTCTGACGCGAGCGATTTGGGTGCCGAAGCGGTTGTCTTCTATGACACTTCGCTCACTCAAGAACAGATTGAGGCTGCCCAGATAGCAGGCGGAATCGATGAGGGAAACTATTCCGACAGCTACTATGACGCGAACGACTGTCCTGCCATCTTTGTGACCGCGGAGGCCGGCGAAGCCCTCAAGGACCAGGCTGCATCCGAGCGCACCGTCACGAAGGCGGCTTCACAGGCGTCTGCGACGGGTGTCGATGTCGTGGCTGCCGACGGCACGCAGGTCGCTTATGCCACGGTGACTGGCCCGGATGGATCGCCCACGGTCAACAAGTTTTCTGAACTGGCCGAAGGCGACTACGAGTATGTCTATTGCGGCATCGCCCGTAGCAGTGGCGACTACGACGGCGAAGACTATGATGGAGACATCGATGGCGATTGGTCCAAGCTGAATGGCAAAGTTGCCATCGTCAAGGGCAATGGGTGGTTCCTGTATGAAAGCAACATCTACGGTTATTCCAAGATGGTGCAGCAGTGCACCCAGGCTGGTGCCGTGGCTGTTATCATTGTGGATGATCGCTACTCAGAACCGACCTCCGTTTCCTTCGAGAATGATGACTGCTGGGCGGGTACCTATGGCCCGGGCGGCACGGAGTTCGCTCCTACCATCTTGGTAGGATATGAGCAAGGCCAAGCGCTCATCGGCGCCGGAGCGAAAACCGTTACCGTTTCGCGGAATGCCGATGAACCCGAGACCACGGCATACTATCAGATGAGCTCATATTCAAGCTGGGGTGTCACGCCGGATCTCAAGCTCAAGCCTGAGGTGGCGGCCCCCGGTGGCAACGTGTACTCGTCCATTCCCAACGGCGGGTACGCCTACTATTCCGGCACCTCCATGGCGACGCCGCAGCTGGCGGGCATCGCGGCGCAGGTGACCGAATACGTGGAGTCAAGCGATAAGTTCTCTGGCATGGCTGATGACGCGAAGCAGGACTTGGTCACTCAACTGCTTATGAGCACGGCGAGCCCGATGGCTGACACCGATGATCTTTCGAGCTACTATTCCCCCCGCCATCAAGGCGCAGGGTTGGTGGACGTGCCGGCTGCCACGACGACCGATGTGTATGCCACGGTCGACAGTGCCACGAACGAGTCACGGCCAAAAGCCGATCTGGGCGAGAGCGGGGAAGGAAGCTGGACATTCTCTATCACGTTGCACAATGCGGGCGATGCGGAGCAGACCTTCGACTTTGATGCGGCCGCGCTTTCCGACACCGTGGCGAACGGGCTGTTCCAGTTGCAGTCGAAGAACTGGACGGGTCAGGGCATCGACGTGTCCGCCGATTGCGGCGACCAGGTGACCATTCCTGCCGATGGAGACAAGACGGTCACCGTCACCGTCACATGCGACAGCGCATTCACCGGCTGGGCTGCGGCAAACACGCCCAATGGCACCTTCGTCGACGGTTTCGCCTTCTTCCGTGCTGCGGATGGCAGCAACGGCGGCGTGGACCTGTCGGTGTCGTTCATGGGCTTCTACGGCGACTGGTCTGATGCCGACGTGCTGGACAAGGATGTCGACGAGGCCTATCACAGCTATGGCAGCAGCTTGGTCGATGGCAGCACTGGAGAGTATCTGGGCGTCAACCCGCTTGATGACAGCGCCGCCAGCGATGCCAGCAAGGTGGATATGGACAAGGTGGTCATTTCCAATTCCTCGTATGCCTATGCTCCCAACGCGGTGGCCACGAAGACGGGCTTGCTGCGCAATGCGGACAAGCTCACGTACGAGATTATCTACAAAGACCTGGTCATCGACGATGACGGCACCGTGGGTGACGTGTCGGGCGGCACTTTGTCCTACGATTACGTGCCTAAGACGTTCTGGAACGACAACGCAGGAGCATGGGTGTATGCCGAAGCGCTCATCGGCGGATCACCGTCTGTCGAGGCAACGGGGGCAGACATGTCCTTTGACTTCACCGAGACGGCCACGACCTCCGGCCCAACGCCTGAAACGCAGACTGTCACTCATACGGTGACGATGGACAATACGGCACCTGAGATCACGGACGTGGCATACAGCGAGGCGGGAACGAACGGCGAAGGGGAACCGACCCTCACGTTCACGGTGGAAGACAACACCTATCTCTCGGCCATCGATTTCGTCGATCCCGAAATCACGGGCGTGACGCCCTATCTCAGCTTCAAGCGCGTGCTGGTCGATCCGGACGAGGCATTGGTCGGCACTGCCGAGGATGGCAGGAACGTCTATGAGGTCACCGTCAAGGTTTCCGACATCAAGGGTGCGTGGTCCGGAGACGCGACCATTCCCAATGTCGTGCATGCCTATGCATGGGACTATGGCATGAACCCGAGCGGCTCGTCTGACGCCGTGATCAATCCCGTGGCGGCGACCGAAGTCTCGATCGATGCCGAGAGCGTTGATGTTGCGCCTGGACAGGAGACGTTGCTTGAGGCGACGCTCACGCCGGCAGATACCACCGAGACGAAGCTTGAGTGGTCGATTGACGACGAGAGCGTGGCAACCATTGACAAGAACGGCGCGCTTGTGGGCATTGCGGAAGGCTCCGCGACGGTTACGGGGCGCGTGGCCGACCGCCCCGATGTCACGGACTCCATCGAGGTGACCGTTGCCAACGTGGGCGACGGGGAGGGCATCCGCATGTCCGCCGCGAGCAAGCGAGTGATCTCCGAGGGCGGCACCGTAGAGGTGTCCGCGCTCTTGTCCGATGCCTATCAGGGAGCGTCTGTTGCTTGGTCGAGCTCTGACGAGGGATCTGTCACGGTCAAAGCCAATCCTTCAGACTCCTCTCGCGCGGTTATCACCGGTGACTACCAGGTCTCCGATGCTACCGTCACCGCGACGGTGACGGCATCCGACGGCACGGCGAAAACCGCGACGATGGCGGCGCAGAATCGCACCGAAGACTACGATGATTACGTCATCGACGAGAACGGCCTGCTCACGAAATATGTGGGCGTGAAAACATCCATCAAGATACCGAACGACGTGACTGGGCTCGCCGACAAATTGCTGTATGGCAATGTCCCGGTGACGGAGGTCTTCGTCCCTGCCAGCGTCACGCACATTGGCGAGGAGGCATTTGCGAAGCACGTCGTCCGTACGAGCACGAGCTACAGTGCTACCGGATCTTCCAAGGCCATCACGTTTGAGGACACTGAGGAACATCCGAGCCAACTCGCCGAGATCGGCGACAGGGCCTTTGCCGAAGGCGGCGCTAAGGGCACGTTGACCATGCCTGATTCGGTCACGAAGGTCGGCGAGGGGCTCTTTGAAGGAAACCTTGCCATCAACTATGTGCGCCTTTCGGACAATCTGACGGAAATTCCGGACAACACGTTTCTCACGTGCGCCTCTCTCATGCGGGTGGCCATGTCCGACGACGTGACGCGTATCGGAAACAGCGTATTCAAGAGCTGCCTGTATCTCGAGAACATCGAAATCATTGGCAGGGATGCTGAAGAGGGCGTCATCCCTCTGCCGTCCAAGCTGGTGGAGATAGGTGATTCCGCCTTTGCTGCCGGGTATATCGGTGGCTGGATCGACGAAGACGGCAACACGCGGGGCGCCAAGGTGACCATTCCCGAGGGAGTGAAGCGCATCGAGAGCAGCGCGTTTGCACTCAATACGTACATCATCGAGGTGGAGCTGAACGATGGGCTGGAGGAGATTGGCCAGAATGCCTTCCTGCAGACGATGGTCTACTCCCTGACGCTGCCCGACAGCGTGACCAAGCTGGACTGGCATGCGTTCTTTGGCATGGTGAATCTGCAAGAACTCACATTGAGCAAGAATCTGGGCGACGGGGAGTTGTCGGGTACCGTCGGGTCGTATCAAAATCTCATGTCAGGGCATACCAGCATGTCGCTTGAAAAGGTGAATGTTCCCAGCGATGCCCTGTATTACACGGAACAAGACGGTGCAGTGTTCAACAAGGACATGACCGAGCTTGCGTATTACCCTGCGGCCCTGGTGGGAGATGATGGGGTCTACTCCATTCCCGAAGGCGTGACGACCATCGCAGAAGGCGCGTTCGACGATTCCCATCTGACGAACATCGTGTTCCCCGCCAGTCTGGAAACGGTCGAGTTCGCCGGAGTTTCCAAGCAGTTGGAAACGATCGATTGGGGAGAGAACATCATCGAAGTCCAGCAGAATGCGTTCAAGCAGGTGTTCTATTCGGATGAGTCGGGCAACAAGGGCTATACCCCCAATCATCTGATCGTGCGTGGAGGACAGAACGGTTCCTACTCCGATACGCAAAACGCCCAGAATCAGCAGACGGCCTATTTTGGCCCAGGCATGACATCGCTTGACTTCTCCCTGTCGGGTGCGCCGGGCACGTTGGTGGTGCCCGCCGATCTGGAATCGCTGAACTTGTCGGGCAATGCGGGGAACCAGGGTGCCGTCACGGTATATGCGCCCGAAGGGTCCGAGGGCTGGAGCGTGGCGAAGTCTGCGCTTGAAGCCATCGGGGCTGATCCGGCGACACAGCTCAAGCCGTACGTCCAGCTGGTTGCCAAGGCCGAGGTTGAGACGAGCCAGACTGGCGTCAAGACGGTGGCTGCGTCGTCTGAAGGTGGCGTCGGTGGCGTGTGGTACCGGTTCGTCCAGGTGAACCAAGATGCAACGGAGAACGTCCTGCAGGATTGGTCCTCCACGAGCACGTGCGCGCTGGGCGGAGACGTTGACGCGGCTGTGCGTGTGGAAGTGCGCGATGCCACGGAGCTGACGGCAAGCACCATGGCCATTGGTCCTGCGGCCCCGACCATCACTGCCAACCTGTCGACCGAAGCCATCAAAGTCGCCGTGGGCAGCGAGATCGACCCCTTGGTTGTGGGGGCGCATGCCGAGGACGGCGCTGAGTTGAGCCATCAATGGTACTGTGACGGCACGGTTATCGAAGGCGCCACGCAGGCCAGCTTCACGCCTCCGACCGACGTGGAGAGCACGCACACCTACTACTGTGTGGTGGCTGCCGCCAAGGACGGCCTGACGACGTCCGTCAAGAGCAACGCCGTCACGGTCATGGTGGGAACGGCTGCGATCATGCCGACCATCACGAAAGATCTGAGCCCTCAAGTAAGCGTTCAGGCAGCTGAGAACCATCTGCTCGAAATCGCAGCGGTTGCCGAGGACGGGGGCACGCTGAGCTACCAGTGGTATCGCGACGGGAAGGTAATCCAAGGCGCAACGGGCACGACCTACCAGGTGGACACGACCGAGCTTGGGACGCACCTCTATCAGGTGACGGTGACGAACACGCTGGTGAAGGATGGCTCCACCACCACGGCAGTGGCTCAGAGCACGGTGTGCAGGGTCACGGTGACGGAGATACCCAAGCCTGTTGGCGACGCATCGACGCTCAGGACCTACGTGGATCGTGTGGATGGGTTGACCGAGGCGAACTATGCACCGGAGACATGGGCTTCGTTCGCGACAGCCTTGAAGAACGCCCAAGCTGTGCTTGGCAAAGCCGGTGTCGTGCAGCCCGATCTCAATGCTGCTCTGTCTGACCTGCAATTGGCGTATCGTGCACTTGTCTCCACGCAACAGAATGTCGCCGTTATTCCCGATGGCTCCTACGACATGGCGGTTTCCATGGGCAGTGCGCTCGACATCGGCGCCGGATCCATGGCGGGCTCTTTGCTCAACGAAGCCGCGACGCTTGCCGTCAAAGAAGGCGCCTACTCCCTGACGCTCCAGCTGGACCAGCATGCCACCGTCATGGGTCTTGACGCGACGATACGCGATCTGTACTACTACCCGCAGGGCTATACGGTTGCGGAGGATGGCAGCGTGTCGGGCGTGGGCACGCCGACCGCCGTCCCCGTGGACGCGGCAGACGCTGAAAACTTGCCTGTCAAGGTGACCGTACCGCTCAACGACCAGGCAAAGACCGAGGGCTCTATGCTTATGTCTGGCACGTTCGAAGGCATGGGGACCATGAAATTCATGGTGAAGGTGGACTGGAATGCCTTCACTGAAGAGACCGGCATCGCCACGCCCTCGGCGGTCGACAAGGTCGCTCTCAACGAGGCATTGGCCCAAGCGAAAGCCGTTTCTCAGAATGGTTCCGTCATTGCTTGGAAGGTGTTGCAGCTTGCTGTCTCTTCTGCTCAGAAGGCGGCAGACGATCTGTATGCCGTGCAATCCGAGGTTGATGCCCAAGCCATTGCGTTGGCTGAGGCCAGCGACCGCGCGAAGAGCCTGTCCGGATTCCCCTTCCTGACGGGTGGCGTCTATCAGATGCCCGCCACGACGGTTGACGCAAACGGCAGCCAACTCAATCCTGGATTCACCCTTGACGCGCAGGCTGTGTCACATGCGAATGGCTATGACGTGGCTCTCACTGCCTCGCTTGAGCCTGGCGTGCACATCGAGAAACTGATCTACGGTGATGAGGAGATCGTGGCCGAAGAGGTGCAGCAAACGGGTCTGGCTGCTCGCGAAGCCGCTTCGGCAGCGCAGCACTTCAAGGTGAGCGTCAATTCTTTGACCGAACCGGTGAAGGTTGTCTATGAGGCAAGGGTGGGCGATGCTCTGCCGACCACGCAAAGCGGGTATCTGCTGTTCGACACGGCAGCGGTAGACATCGTGGACGAATCAGGGGTTTCGCTGGTGGACAAGTCGGGATTGGGTGGCCTGATTGCGGAGGCATCCGCGGTCAGGCAAGGCGCCAAGAGCGACGCGGCATTCGAGGAGCTGCAGCAGGCTATCAGCGACGCTGAGGACGTGTTTGACAATGCAGACGCCACACAGACTGACGTGGCTATTGCGGCGAAGAAGCTCCAGGAGGCTATGGAGGCGTTCGAGGCGAGCGAGGACGTGAAACCCACTCCCGCCGATACCGACAGGACGGCCTTGACGGATCTCGTTGCGGCGGCGTCTGGCATCCAACAGGGTGCCAAGGGCGATGCGGCGTTTGAGGCGCTCCAGGCTGCTATCGCTCAAGCCCGGACAACGCTGGACGACGCCGACGCCACGCAGGACCAAGTCGATGCTGCCGTTTCGGCGCTTCAGGCTGCCGTTCAGGCGTTCGAGGCCAGCGAGGATGCGACGAGCCCGAATCCTGGTGATGGCGACGATGCTGACACGGGCAACGGTTCGGGCACGGGTGGAAACTCGAGCAACGACGTCAGCGGCTCCAACGGTTCGGACAATGCAGGTTCGGGTGAGCGGACGCTTGTCCGTACCGGTGACGACACTCCGGCTGCAGCTGTTGGAATCACAAGCATGCTTGCAGGTGCAGCAGCTGCGGTCGCTTTCGCTCGCAGGAAGCGTGGGAACGGGGGAGCAGTCGACTGACGCGTGGCAGAGGCTCGAATGGACCTCTCTCGCTGAATGGGCAAGGAAGTCGCAGACGTGCTGGCTGCATGTCGAGGATTCCGAGCCCGGGACCGGGAGAGGCGTTCGGTCGATAGCCTCGCTTGATCGGCTTTTCGTGTAGAGGATTGGGGCAGGATGAGCCTCGGCCACGGCACGGTGCCCTGTTCTCGGCTCTCTCTGCCGTTTGACATGCTTGCAGGATGCGCGGTCCCTCCCTCAGACGGGAGGGACCCGCCTTCGTTTCAGGCTCGTGAGCCTGTCCTGCGCGGAACGCGCAGGACAAAGAACCACCCGCTATGCGGGTGCGCATCGAAGGCTTTGCCCTTGAAAATCCAATGACCGCCTGCCAGAGGCTTAAGATGCAAGT
>JAEZDJ010000036.1 GCA_023429565.1 Actinomycetes bacterium | reverse complement strand
GGGGTAAAGCCACCACAATGCGATTCCATCAAGTACTCATTGAAGGGAAACGCAACACCTGTGGATGCTCGAGAGCTTGCGACGACTCCCTTGCCTGCAACAAAGAACGCAACGGTGGCACTAACTCTTGCAGTGTCTACTTGAGGATTTCAATCAAGCTTGCGAACATTTTGTCGAGAAGTTTCGTCGCTTTTTCAATTAAGGGTTCGCAAAGGGCGTTTCATGAGGTACTATCTATTGCATATTTTTGGCGGGTCTTGCGGTTTTCTGCATAACGAGCCAAGAAGAGGCGGAACCGAGACAACGGTTCTGGTCACGGGAACGAAGAGAGACATCGAGGTCATGAGAAAACGTCAACAACGGCATGACATCATTCGCGACATCATTCGCGAACATGACGTCAAAACCCAACGCGATCTTGCCGATCGGTTGCAGGCTGCCGGCTATGACTGCACTCAGGCGACCGTCTCTCGTGACATCATGGATATGGGCCTTGTGAAATCTCGCGAGGGTTGCTATGTCCTTCCCGAGGAGATGCGTCTCCAGCGGATGGTTTCAGAACTGGTCGAAGATGTGCATGCAGCAGGCAACATGATTGTTGTGAAGACGTTTTCCGGCGGTGCCGCCGGCGTCTCGGCCGCGTTGGACAAGGCGAGTCTACGCGGTACTCTGGGCACAGTGGCTGGTGACAACACAATTATGATCGCGGCAGAAACCCCTGAGGCTGCCGTCGAGGTCGAGCACGCCATCGACCGACTGCGACGACGATAGTCGTCTTATTTTCTTCGCGAGGAACGCTTTCTCCTCCATCTCACTCCATGCTGTGAAGCATACGTCGTGAGGGCCGTCCGGCCTCACGCCATCGCGAAAGCCGCGATGCGCACGGGATTCCTGTGTCCCCGTTCGACTCCGTGTCGATCGTTGGGACAAAACAGCATCCTTCCGCATCGGAGATCCGGACCCAACCACAGGAACAAGCCATATACAGGAAGGAACCTACCATGGCTCAGCAGAAGGAAAAGGCAGTGCTCGCGTATTCCGGCGGTCTTGACACGTCGTGTTGCATCAAGTGGCTTCAGGAAAACAAGAATGTCGACGTCATCGCGGTTGTGGGCGATGTCGGACAGGAACATGAGGGCCTGGAGAAGATCAAGCAGAAAGCGCTTGCAAGCGGCGCGCTCGAATGCTTGGTTGTGGACATGAGGGAAACCTTCGCCCAGGAGTACCTGGCGAAGGCGCTGGCGGCAAATGCCATGTACGAGAACAAATACCCGCTCGTGTCGGCGCTGTCGCGGCCTCTCATCTCGCAGCATCTGGTGGATGCCGCCCATGAGTTCGGTGCAAAATACGTGGCTCATGGCTGCACGGGAAAAGGCAACGACCAGGTGCGTTTCGAAGCGAGCATCACCATGCTCGATCCGAACCTCGAGATCATTGCCCCGGTGCGTGAATGGGATCTGCTCACTCGGCCGGAAGAGATCGAGTGGGCGCAGAAACATGGCATCGACGTGCCCGCGACGAAGGCCTCGCCGTATTCCATCGATGACAACCTGTGGGGACGGGCCATCGAATGCGGCGTGCTGGAAGATCCCTGGATGGAGCCTCCTGCGGACATCTACACGATGACTGTCGATCCCCTGCAGGCTCCCGATGAGCCCGAGTATGTGGAGATCACGTTTGCCCAGGGTCTGCCCTGCATGATCGACGGCAACCAGAAGAGCTTCCTTGACATTGTGTATGAGCTGAACCAGATTGCTGGAAAGAACGGCTATGGTCGGATCGACATGGTTGAGAACCGGCTTGTGGGCGTGAAGAGCCGTGAATGCTACGAGGCTCCTGCCGGCCTTGCCCTCATTGAGGCGCATAAGGCTCTCGAGGACTTGGTTCTCGAGAGGGAGGTGCTGCATTACAAGCTCGGCATGGAACAGGCTTGGGCTACCGCCGTCTACAATGGCCAATGGTTCTCTCCGCTCAAGGACGCAATCGACGCTTTCATGGCATCGACGCAACAGTGCATGTCGGGAACGGTCAAGCTGAAGTTCTACAAGGGATCCTGCACGGTTGTCGGGCGGAAGAGCACCTATTCGCTCTATGACTATGCCCTTGCCACCTACGATAAGGATGACGCGTTTGATCGCACGGCCGCCAAGGGCTTCATTCAATTGCAGACGCTTTCGGGGAAGACGTGGGCTGTGAACAGGAGCCGGCATGGCATATCGGCCAATGCTGGGAGCTCCTGCAGCATGGCGGGGAAGGGCGACGGTTCGTCCAACGCTCCTTCCATCGTCGAAGAAGCCGAAGCCGTCTTGGCATAGCGAGAGGAATTCCATGGCACTCTGGTCAGGCAGATTCACGGAGACGGCAAGCGAGTTCACCCAGCGCTTCGGAGCCTCGCTTCCTGTGGACAAGGCTTTGTATGCTCAGGACATCGCCGGTTCCAAGGCGCACGCGTCCATGCTCGCGAAGACGGGCGTCATCAGCGACGCTGACGCGTCCGCCATCGTGCGGGGCCTTGATGGTGTGCTGAAGCGCATCGAGGAGGGTTCCTTTTCGTTCGACATCGATGACGAGGACATCCACATGTCGGTGGAGCGTGCGCTCATCGCGGACATTGGCGATGCCGGTGCCCGTCTGCATACGGGAAGAAGCCGCAACGATCAGGTGGCAACCGACACACGCTTGTTCGCGAAGGCACGTTGTGCTGAGCTCATGGAGGCCAACGTGGGCCTTCGCCGTGCGTTGATCGCTCAGGCCGAAGCGCATCCATCGGTCATCATGCCGGGATATACACACATGCAGCACGCCCAGCCGGTCCTGTTTTCCCACCACATGCTTGCTTATGTGTGGATGCTCACCCGCGACTTCGAGCGCCTTGTCGCCGCCCGCAGCGCGGCGGATGCCAGCCCGCTGGGGGCAGCGGCGCTCGCAGGAACCACCTATCCCCTCGATCGGCAGATGACCGCTGAAGAACTTGGATTCTCGCGTGTCATCCCCAACTCGCTCGATGCCGTCTCGGACCGTGACTTCCTGCTGGATCTTTCGTATGCTTGCAGTGTGTCGTGCATGCACCTGTCCCGCCTGTGCGAGGAAATCGTGCTGTGGTCCAGCGCCGAGTTCGCCTTTATCGAGCTGTCAGATGGCTTCTCCACGGGCTCGTCCATCATGCCGCAGAAGAAAAACCCTGATTTCGCCGAACTCATCCGCGGTAAGACCGGCCGCGTCGTGGGCGATCTCGTGGCGCTGCTCGTCACCATGAAAGCGCTTCCTCTCGCCTACAACAAGGATTTGCAGGAGGACAAGGAGGGCGCCATCGATGCCGCGAAGACGCTCGAGGATTGTCTCGTGTGCGCGACCGGCATGATAGAGACCATGGCCGTCAATCCCGAGAGCATGCGCGCCCAGGCAAAGAAGGGCTATCTTGCTGCCACCGATGTGGCAGACTATCTGGCCAAGAAGGGCCTGCCGTTTCGCCGGGCCCATGAAATCGTCGGACATCTGGTGCTTCTCTGCGAGCAACGGGGCTGTGACCTTGAGGACCTGACCCTTGCGGACTTCAAGGCAGAGAGCGATCTGTTCGAGGCCGACATAGCGGAGGCGCTCGATCTTGAAAGCATCGTCGCTGCTCGCACGACCGAAGGCGGGACGGGCACGGCTGTCGTCGCAAAGCAGCTTGCGCAGGCAAAGCAGGCCCTTTCCGCCGATGAGGCACGGCTTTTCTAATCGCTGGGGAAAGTTCGGCTCTGCGGCGTGAGTGGGAGGGCGGGGGAGGACCCCGCCCTCCCACTTTGTGTGTCTGACCTTCTGCGAAGGCGGGCGCCCCCGGCTGCCGACCCCATCGCCCACCGGCTGAAATCACCTTCCCATCGGCCTTTTTCGTTATGGCCTTTTTCCAACAAACTTGTGTTGTTTCATGTGGGATTACTCCCCGATGTTACAATGTCGGGGAGTTTTTCTGGAGGTGTCACGTGGCTTCACGTTCAATGAAGAATAGACCGGGTGCGAAGAAGAAGCACCCTAAAATTGGATTGCTCGTCGTCTTTTCCGTGTTTGCGGCCGTCGTCGTGGCGGGTGCTGCGGGAATGTATGCCCTTGGGGCTACCTGGCTCGGGGATGACTTGCCCGACTATGAAAATGCCGATGCATTCAACACGGCACAGCCGACCGAGGTGTGGGATTCGAGCAAAACGGTCCTGCTCGCGAAATTCCAGCTGGAGAACCGCGATCCCATTGCGCTCGACCAGATGGGCACCTATGTGCTGCAGGGAACGGTCGACACTGAGGACGAGCGTTTTTACGATCATGGCGGATTTGACGTTTATGGCATCGTCCGGGCGGCTATCGTGACCTTGACCGGGTCGGGCCGCGAGGGCGCTTCGACCATCACGCAGCAGTTTGTCCGCAACACCATTCTGTCTGACGAGATGAACGACATTTCCTTCAAACGCAAGGTACGCGAGATGTACCTCTCGGTGAAGCTTGAGGAACAGTATTCCAAAGACGAGATCCTGCGCATGTACCTCAACACCATCAACTATGGGTCGGGTGCGTATGGCATCCAGGCAGCTGCACAGCGCTATTTCTCGAAGGACGCAGCCGATCTGACGCTGGTTGAAGCGGCTACGCTCATCGGCATCCCGCAGTCACCCACGTACAATAATCCCATCGATAACCCCGATAACTGTCTTGCGCGTAGGAACCTGGTCCTTGATCGCATGCTGACTGCGGGTCATATCACGCAGGAGGAGCATGACGCTGCCCAAGCCGAGCCGCTCGTGCTCAATCCAACCTTGCCCTCGACCGATGGCCTCCTGGCCTACCCGCATTTCACCAATTATGTGAAGCAGACCTTGCTGGACACCTATTCGATCGACGAGATTCTCAAAGGTGGATTCACGGTCATCACGACCCTTGACCTCTCAGCGCAGGAGACCGCGGAGGCAGCTGTCGCCGCGAAAGAGGAAGGCCTCAATGCGGCCATCCAAGGTTCTCTGGTTGCCCTTGATCCGGAAACGGGCCACGTCAAGGCTTTGGTCGGTGGCAAGGACTACTCCGTCAGCCAGGTGAATCTCGCGACGGGCTGGGGCACCGATGAGGACAGGCCGGGTCGGCCCTGTGGCTCGGCGTTCAAGGTATTCACGCTCATCACGGCTCTTGAGGAGGGGATCAACCCCCAGACCATGGTTGACTGTTCCTCGCCCGCCACCATTCCGAACACGACCTACTCGTCGTCGAATCCCCTGCAAAACATCGATAATCATAACTACGGCACGCGCACCATCCAACGGGCATTTGCCGTTTCGTCGAACACGGGTTTTGTGCGTCTGGAGATGGCCGTCGGCGTTGACAAGGTGATCGAAACGGCTCAAAAGATGGGCATCTCGTCGCCGCTGACCTCGGGCGCTGCCCTGACGTTGGGGCAGGACAACGTGACGATGATCGACATGGCGCAGGCCTATGCCACCATCGCGAACGGTGGGACCCTCTACAAGGCCCAGCCTATCCTGCAGGTCTACGACAGCGACGGCAACCTGAAGGAGGACAACTCTGCTCCCGAAGGGGAGCGGGTCATTTCGCCTGAGGTTGCCCATGCGGCCTCTGAGGTCATGAAGTCCGTTGTGTCCACCTCCGAAGGAACGGGCACCAGCGCAGCCCTGTCGAGCGGGCAGGAGGTTGCGGCTAAAACGGGTACGAGCAGTAACTATCACGACATCACGTTCTGTGGCATCACCCCTCAGATGGCGGTTACCATCTGGTTTGGGGACCCGTCCAACGTAGTGCAGATCCCGACGAGCGTCACCGCGGGCGACGTGTTCCGCAACTTCATGACCGAGGTGCTTGACGGTCAGCCTCTGCAAAGCTTCCCCTCCGCTGCCGATCCCACCTACCAATCCTCCTACAGCAACTCCACCTATCGAATCGGGGGCACATCGAGCGGTTCGTCCTCCAGCTCCAGCGGCGATTCCTCTGGTTCTGGCTCATCCAGCTCGAACGGTTCCGGCTCAAACAGCTCTTCAGGGAGCGGGAGCGGCTCCAGCGGAGGTTCCACCGGCGACTCGACCGGTGGAGGCAGCGGGAACAATGGCGGTTCCACCGGCGGAGGTTCCACCGGTGGTGGCTCCACGGGCGGTGGGGATGACGGTGGCGACGACGGAGGGAACACCGGCGGCGAATCCGGCACCGGCGGAGACACGGGCGGTGGGTCCGGAGGGAACACCGGCGGCGGAGGTGGGGGCACGACCACTCCTTCATCGGCGGTCCGCTTCCAAGGCATGCTGTGGTCGAAGACCTTGTCCTTGTTCGCCTCGTAGGTAGGCACACGTACGGTAGATTCGCGTTGCATGATGCGACGCCCGGAATGACAGAAAGATAGGACGCCCATGAAACGGAAAACGGCCATCAGGTTCATCAGCGTGCTCTGCGCGAGCGTCATCGCCCTGGTAGCTCTTGCGGGATGTGCGACTCAAGACACAGCTGCATCCCAGCAGCAGTCTGAGAACCGCGAATACATGACGCAGGTGAATCAGGTCATGGAAGACCTTCAAGGAAAGCTTGAAAGTTTCACCGATGCCGTCTCACGCGGCGATGTGGTGGGCATGCGCACGCAGGCGGACAGCGCCTTCAAGGCAATCGATGGGTTGGGCAACCTTTCCGTTCCTGATGATCTCAAGGACGTTCAGCAAGAGTATGTCGACGGGACAGGCGATCTCAAGAAGGCGCTGAACGACTATATCGACCTCTTCACCGAGATCGATAGCGCAACGGAGGCTCAGCCCTTCGACTGGTCGACTTACGATCAGCGTCTATCTGATATCAAGGCGCTCTATGACGAGGGCATTGGCAAGTTGCAATCGGGAGACAACAAGGCGACCGAAAAGAACTAAGCTCGAGAAGCCTTGTCTGCTTCGGTCGCCTCCTGGCGTACGCTTCCTGGCTGATCAGCCTGCAGGGTGCGATCGAATGGGTGCACCCTGATTTTCAAGGACCTCCTCGCACACGTGTGCGAGGAGGTCCTTGATGGTTATTCGAGCTCTATCGTTGCGGCAGGAGTGGTCTCTGACGGCCTTGGTCCCTTTGACACCGAGAGGATGATCCGGTCTTCCTGGGTGCTTTGGCTGATGATGCTTCCTGCAGGCACGGTGCTGGAGTATTCCTCCACATAGGCGGCATCGTATCCGTCGAGAAGCGCCGCTGCTTCCGACAGCGTCTTGCCTACCGTGTTGGGAGCCTTTGACGGATCGACCTGCTTGCCGTACTTCTTGCTTTGCGTGTCGTTGAACGTGTTGGTGTATGAGGGATCCTTTGTCTTGGGGAAGTCCTGCAGGGGCTGATTGGCCAGGGCGCGTGACATGAAGTCCTGCCAGAGGGCATTGGCTGTCAGGGCCTTGTCTGTCGAGTCGTAGTACCGGTCGCCTATCCAGACGGCACATGAGAGCGTTGGGGCGTACCCGACAAGCCAATGGTCACGGAACTGCTGGCCGGTGCCGGTCTTTCCTGCGACAGGCTGTCCGTTTGAGGGCCCGGATCCGTATGCCGTTCCGCTGGAGTTCTCAAAAACCGTCCGCAGGACCTTGGTTGTCGCTCCGGCCACCTCTTCGCTTATAACGCGCGAGCCTGTGTCTGACGCCTCATAGACCGTGACGCCGTTCTTGTCGACGATCTTGGTGATGGCCACGGGGTCGCGCTGGATGCCGCCCGTGGCTAGCGTCGCATAGGCTGAAGCCATTTCCAGGGGAGTGGTGTTCTCCGTTCCCAAGGTGATCATGGGAACGGATGGCAGCTCTGCCGTCACTCCCAAACGATGCGCCATGTCTGCGGTTGCCGACGGCGTGACCTGTTCGATCAAGCGATAGAATCCTGTGTTCGATGATTTCTCGGTCGCTTCCTGAATGGACAGGATGCCGTAGTCATATCCGTCGAAGTTTTCCACCGTGCCTCCGCCTGCAAGTGCGAGAGGGGAGGTGCAGTCGATGAGGGTGGAGGGGTTGATGCCTTGCTCGATGGCGGCCGCAAGGGTGAACGCCTTGAATGTCGAACCGGTTGGCCGCCCTCCCTGGGTGGCTATGTTCCATCGGTCTGTCTGATAGTCTTTTCCGCCGACCAGCGCCTTGATGTATCCGGTCTGCGGATCGACGGCAACGAGCGATGCCTCCAAATTGTCTGCCATGCGCGCGTACTGCGCCTCGCAGGCGGCTTCGGCTTCATCCTGCATGGCGGTGTCGAGCGTCGTGTAGATGGTCAGCCCGCCCTCGAACAGATCACTGTGGGAGACGTTGTAGGGATTGCCGTCCTGCTGGAGCAGGTTGCTTACATAGCTGGTGAAATATGAGTAGTTGTAAATGCCTTCCGCCGGAGCGTCGGGGGAGGGATTGAGTCCGAGCGGCTCGGCCTGGGCGGCGTCGTGCTCTTCCTGCGTGACGGTGCCCGCTGTCAGCATACGATCAAGGACCACATTGCGGCGCTCCAGGCAGGCGTCGGGGTTGCTTTTTGGGTTGAGATAGGTGGGTGACTGGGGAATGCCGACGAGCGTGGCTGCTTGGGCAAGCGTGAGATCGAGCGCCGATACCTGAAAATAGTTTTTTGCGGCGGCCTCTATACCGTAGCATCCGTCGGCATAGTTGATGGTGTTGAGGTACATGACCAGCACCGCGTCTTTCGAGTATTTCTTTTCAAGCTCGATCGCCAGCTCCGCTTCGCGCACCTTGCGCTCGAAGGAGATGTCGTTGGCCTCCTGAGAGAGCACCGTGTTGCGAATGAGCTGCTGGGTTATGGTCGAAGCGCCCTCGAGGGATCCTCCCCGCAGGTTGTTCACCAACGCGCGGGCAATGCCCGTCAGGTCGACGCCGTTGTGATCGTAGAAGCGGGCATCTTCGGTGTCGACCGTTCCCTTGAGCACGTAGGGACTGATCTCTTCACGGGAGACGGGGTTGCGCTTTTCGAGTTGGAATTCTGCAAGCAGGGTCGTCGAATCGGAAGCGAGCATCACCGATTCCTGCGCATAGTTGAAAGCTTCGGTGTTCTCGAGGCTGGGCAGCCCCTCTTTCCATGAATCCATGACGTGCAGCATTCCCTGGGCGCCTTGGTATGCGATGAAGCAGAAAGCCGCAAGCGCGACAAGAAGGCTCCATGCCAACGCATGGGTGCGCTTTTCGCGCTGTTTTCGCCGTATCTTCATGGTTCGCTTATACTAGCATACTGCCGCAGCCGAAATGCAGAAAGACGGCTGCGAAATGAGACGAGGGTATATCGCGCTCCTGATCGTGAACACGGTCTGATTTCCCCTGAGCAAACAAGTGAGGATTGTCCCATGCTCCATCGAATCGAACTCCTTGCCCCGGCCGGCAGCGTCGCGGCGCTTCGCGCCGCCGTGGTTGCCGGAGCTGATGCGGTCTATCTCGGCCTTGAGGCATTCAATGCTCGGCGAGGTGCCGAAAACTTCACGCATGAGACGCTTGCCGAGGCATGTGACTATGCCCATCTGCGCGGCGTGAACGTGTATGTCGCGCTCAACACGATCGTGCTTCCGTCGGAAGTCCAACAGGCGCTTGAAGTGGCACGCCAGGCGTATCGGGCGGGTGCCGACGCGTTCATCGTGCAGGACATCGGTCTCGCAGCCGAACTCTCCCGCACGTTGCCTGAGGCGCGGCTGCACATTTCGACGCAGATGAACACACATAATAAAGCAGGCATCGAAGCCGCCGCCCGGCTGGGTGCCAGCCGGGTCACGCTTGCCCGCGAGCTGTCGATACCAGAAATAGCCTCGCTTGCGAAGGAAGCTGCCGAGCGGGGCATGGAGACGGAAGTGTTTGCCCACGGCGCATTATGCGTGTGTTACTCGGGGCAGTGCTTCATGTCGTCGTTGATTGGAGGACGTTCGGCAAATCGAGGACTTTGCGCACAGGCGTGCCGCCTTCCCTACGCTCTTCACAACAAAGCCGTGCGCAAGCCCCTTCCCGCTCCAGGAGAACATCTGCTGTCTCCCCAGGATCTGCAGGCCATCGATCTGCTTCCCGATCTCGTGGACGCTGGCGTGTCGTCGTTCAAGATTGAGGGCCGCATGAAGTCTGCCGACTATGTGCTGGCTGTGACCGCGGCATACCGCGCCGTTCTCGATCGCATTGCCTCCGGGGGGCAGACGCAGGCGACCGATGCCGAGCATCGGGCGTTGTCTGAAGTATTCTCGCGGGGCTTCACGACCGCGTATCTGACGGGTGAGCGCGGCAACGACATCATGAGCTATGGTCGCCCGAACAATCGGGGCGTGTTCGTGGGACGTGTCCTATCTGCGCGGGATGGCATCGCGACCGTTGCCGCCGAACGGGAACTGCATGTGGGCGACGTCCTTGAGTTTTGGACCAATCGTGGCCATTTTGCCCACACGCTCGAAAGGGTCGAGCTTGACCGATCGGGCGCTTTTCAGATGGTGCTTGACCGTGCCGTCGGCAAGGGGGACCGGGTTTTCCGCGTCCGCAACGCGGAGGCGAAGTTTGAGGACGACATGTTTGAGCCCCGGGTGCCGGTGAGAGGCCGTGCCGTACTTCGCTTGGGGGAGCCCGTGCGAATGGAGTTCTCGTTGGCGGAGGTCTCTCAAGGGGATCGGGTGCGGTCGGGCAGCGCGTCTGAGGTGCCGGGGGGCTGCGCCGAGGGGGACGTGGTTGAAGCGGCGCGCACGAAACCGGTCACTGCCGAGGACGTCCGTGCCCACATAGATCGGCTGGGACAGACGCCGTATCTGCTGACCGATCTGGATCTCGATCTGCAAGAAGGAGTTGGCATTGGCTTCTCCCAGCTGCATCGCGTGCGCGCCGCAGCTCTTGAGGATTTGACGTCCCGCATCCTCAAACCCCGGCAAAACCGGATGCTTCCTCGGGCGCAGGATCGCGCCCTCCGCCCGCCTGCGCGTCCGAAGGGATGCAAGATCGCCGCTTGGGCGACCAATCCGGCCTGCGCGCGCGCGGCGAAGCGGGCGGGAGCGGACATCATCTATGTTCCAGCGCTTGTCTATGGCCGGGGCGAGGCTCTCATTGCGGGTCAGCGTTCGGCAACCGCCGAACATGTCGGGTATCCCAAGCAGACGGTCATTGCCCTTCCGACCGTTGAGCACGATGCCCTTCCCGGCACGCGTGAGGACCGTCTCGGTTTCGATGCCGCGGGCTTTGTCAAATCGGGGAAACCGGTCTACGTCGATAGCTGGGGTTCGGCCGTGCATGCGGCGGAGTTGGGCGCGAACGTTGAGATTGGCACGCATGTCCCCGTGATGAACCGCCTCGCTCTGGGAGCCATGGCTGATTTGAGGGCCTCGCGTGTTTGGTTGTCACCCGAGTTGACACTCCGTCAGATTGCCGACCTTGCCGCAGATTCGCCTGTTGAGTTGGGACTGACTATCATTGGCGCCCAGGAACTCATGGTCACCGAACATTGTCTGCTCATGAGCCAGGGGCCCTGCGAGGAGGAGTGCGCTGCCTGCCCCCGCCGCAAGAGTCCTCATTATCTGAAGGATCGCAAGGACTACGAGTTCCCGGTGGTGACCGATGCGCTTGGCCGGAGCCATGTGTACAATGGCGTCGCCCTCGATGCGGCCCATGTCATGCCCGATTTGCTTCGTGCCGGCGTGTCTGCGTTCATGGTTGACACGTCCCTGATGAATGTCGAAGAGACGGCGGATGCGGTGGCGCGCGCGGTCCGCGCGCGGAAAGTCGCGCTTTCCGACGGCAACACGCTGCTGAAAGCTTCCGGCGCAACGACTGGCCATCTGTTCCGCGGGGTAAGCTAGCCTTCGATGGCGTGTGCTAGAATCATGCCCTACATCATGATTGAAAGAGGAGACGATGATTTCTGTTGAAGAGCAACTGCGCGTCATACGTTCGGGCACCGCGCAGATCGTTCCTGAATCTGCGTTGGTCGACAAGCTGAAGCGCGGCAAGAAGCTCAACGTGAAGCTGGGGGTTGACCCCACGGCTCCCGACATCCATCTCGGGCATGCGGTTCCCCTGCGCAAGCTTCGTCAGTTTCAGGATCTCGGACATCAGGTCACGCTCATCATCGGGGACGGGACGGCACTCATTGGCGATCCGTCCGGGCGTAACACAACCCGTCCCCAGTTGACGCGCGAGCAGATCCAGGCCAACGCGCAGACCTATGTCGATCAGGCGTATCGAATACTCGATCCCGACAAGACCACGCTGCGCTACAACTCGGAGTGGCTCCTTTCGTTGGATCTTGAGGGGCTTTTGAAGATAGCCAGCAGTTTCACGGTGGCACGCATTCTCGAGCGCGATGACTTCCATAATCGGTATACGGGCAACTTGCCCATCAGCCTTCATGAGTTCCTCTATCCCATCATGCAGGCATACGATTCCGTGGTCATCGAGGCCGATGTGGAGCTGGGAGGCACCGACCAGCTGTTCAACTTGCTTGCCGGGCGTGAGCTTATGGAGAAGATGGGCATGGAGCCCCAGGTCTGCCTGACCCTGCCCCTACTCGAGGGCACCGATGGCGTTCAGAAGATGTCAAAGAGTTACGGGAACTACATCGGGCTCACCGACGAACCTGCTGATATGTTTGGCAAGGTCATGTCTATTCCCGATGAGCTCATGGTCAAGTATTTCCGCCTTGCCTCAACGCACTCGGTCGACGAGATCGACGAGATCGAGAAAGGATTGGCCGCCCAAGAACTTCATCCTAACAAGGTGAAGCGATCCCTTGCCCGCAATGTGGTGGCGGCGTATCACGGCGATGAGGCTGCTGCCGATGCCGAGGGGGAGTTCGATCTGGTTTTCAAACAGCATGCGGTGCCGGATGACGTTCCAGAGTTCCCAGCCGATCTGACACCGAACGACGAAGGCAAGGTGTACCTTGCAAAGCTGCTGTCCGACGCGGGACTGGCCGCCAGCGCCGGGGATGCCCGCCGCCTCATCGATGGCGGGGGCGTCAAGGTGGACGGCGAGGCTGTGCCTCCAAAGGCATACAACGTTGACCCTGCCCTGCTTCAAGGAGCGGTCATACAGGTGGGGAAGCGCAAGTTCATGCGTCTCGTGTAGGCCGTTCGGCCGGCAAGAATCGAGAGGATCAAGAAGGCGTCCCGTGTAAGCGGGGCGCCTTCTTTCTCTTTCAGGCTCGTGAGCCTGTCCTGCGCGGAACGCGCAGGACAAAGAACCACCCGCTATGCGGGTGCGCATCGAAGGCTTTGCCCTTGAAAATCCAATGACCGCCTGCCAGAGGCTTAAGATGCAAGT